>NZ_JAYGHP010000038.1 GCF_034932065.1 Crocosphaera sp. UHCC 0190 | reverse complement strand
CATTGGTGTCAACTTAAGCTGAAACCCTTGCTAGATATGGATTGTACTGATAGTGATCGCCTGTATCAAACCAAGGCGATCGCTATGATAAAAAATAGATAGTAAACTGTGTTAATAGGGAATAAAATGATTAAAACAAAAAGAGAAGGCTCAAAAAAAAGAGTTAATTAATGTCAAACAAACGTCCGAGAAAAAGTGGAAATCCTGACTTACGTCGTCAACAGCAAACACCGAATTTAGAAATTCCTTATTTTGAGGAGGAATTAATTAAATATTTAGAACCAGCCTTGTTTACTCCCTTAAAATATGTTCAAGGAAATCATGAAAAAGTCATGAGAGATCGGCTGTTAAATTTGCCGGTTATGGTCGCTCTAATTTTAAGCTTAGTCTATCGGCAAATAGCCGGATTAAGTGAAGCTGTAAGAATCTTAAAAGAGGAAGGTTTATTATGGGTAAAACCCTTAGAAGTAAGCAAACAAGCTTTATCTAAAAGATTAATGAACTTACCAGCAGAAATTTTTGCTATTTTGTTAAAGACCCTGTTAGAAAAAGTTAAACAAACGTCTCAAGAAATCAAGTTAGACTCCTCTTTTCAAGAAATCAAAGAAAAGTTTAGCGTCGTCTGGATAGCTGATGGCTCAACCCTAGAGCAACTAAGAAATAGACTGAAAATAGCTCAAGAAAAAGAAGGAAAATTGGCGGGAAAGATCATGATGATTGTGGAAGCATTCACCAATAATCCTGTCACAGTCTGGTATCAAGAAAAAGAGAAATATAATGATAGAAATTGGTCAGAAGACATTTTAAACCAATTACCCAAGTCGGGGTTAATAATTGTTGATATGGGATTTTTTAGCTTTCCCTGGTTTGACCAATTAACGGCTGCCGAAAAATTTTTTATTACTCGATTAAGACAAGGAACAGCTTATGAAGTTAAACAAGTTTTATCCCAAGGAACTTATTATAAAGATGAAATCATTCAGATGGGAAAATATCGGTCTAATCCTTCTCAATATCCCGTGAGATTAGTCTCAGTATTATGGGGAAAAACTTGGTATCGTTATTTGACTAATGTCTTATCATCTGAACAATTATCTCCTTCAGAAATTTGTGAATTATATCGCAGAAGATGGCAGATAGAAGAGGCTTTTTTGTTGACAAAAAGACTGTTAGGGTTAGCTTATTTATGGGTCGGTCATAGCAATGGTGTTCAAATTCAGATTCTCGCTACTTTGATTTTTTATACAGTTTTAAATCAGCTAGTTACTGAAGTAGCGTTGCTATCGCACACGCGAAGCGTGACCGCTTTAAATAAACCGAAAGAAAAGATCTCAGTTGAGATGGTTTTTAGAAGTTTATATTATGTTGCCAAAGCCATAACTAGAGGAGAAAACCCTGATGTAGTCAGCTATTTGGTTGAACGAGCTAAACTATTTGGTTTGGTTAAAGCTGAGCGAAAGCGACACCGAGAAAAAGTCGCTCTCACTCAACAAATTTGGGAGGCTATACCGTTAAGTTGACACCAATG
>NZ_JAYGHP010000037.1 GCF_034932065.1 Crocosphaera sp. UHCC 0190 | reverse complement strand
TAGCCTGCATTATTCATGAAGAAAAAACAAAACAAAAAAAATAAAAAATTGGCATCAAAAACGATTTTTTATTAAAGGGATTTTTAAAAAGTAGTGGATTTTGGCTAATCCCATCACAAAAAACTAGCGGAAAAGAGGAAAAAAGCCTAAAATAATGTTATATAGATACAATAATCCTATGAGATATAGATGTTAGAAAAAAATTAATTGTTGACCAGAAGATAATCTTTGTACCATTAAGAGAATGTCATCCCGAAAAGGACAATGAGCAGCTAATTCTACTAAAGTTCTTCTAACAGAAACACTAACTTTCGCAGCTATTTTTATGATGGTTTCCCTCAGACGAGAAACTTGAGCGATCGCTAAAGAAGTTCCCTTTGCAGAAGCCCGAAGTTCAAGCATTAAAATGTAAGCTGCTTGGCAGAGAAATAAGCGAAATTGATTGACAATAAATTTATGACAACTGAGACGATCTGCATTAATCCCTAGTTTTAATTCCTTGATTCTATGCTCAGAACTGGCTCCTCTTTGGACATAAAAATTATCATAAAGTTCTTGTGCCTCTGTCTCCAAATTAGTTACCAAAAATCGAGGATTGCCACCTTTTTCTAGCCATTCTGCTTTCATCACAATTCGACGAGGTTTATCCCAGCTTTTGGCAGCATAATATACATCTGAGAATAAACGAGCTTTTTCTTGAGTGCGAAAATACTGTAATCGGGCAAGGTCAAGAAGGTAATTAATTTTCCGTTTTAAAACAGCATTACTACTAAAACCAAAAACATATTTGACATCTTTTTTTTCGCACAGATTAATGATTTCAGGTAAAGAAAACCCCCCATCGCCTCGTAAGATTATTTTGACATTAGGCCAAGCTTTTCTTAAACGCCAAAATAACCATCTTAGTAATCCTAAAACTCCTTTCCCTGCGTGAGAATTTCCTGGTCTTAAGTGTAAAATTAAAGGATAACCACTGCTCGCTTCATTAACTAATACAGGAAAATAAATTTGATGTCCATAATAACCATGAAATAAGCTTAACTGTTGATGTCCATGAGTGTAAGCATCAAATCCATCTATATCTAATACTATTTGTTCTGGGGCTGAGGGATAATTTTGAAGAAATTTATCGACAAAAAAACGACGTATCCTTTTAATTTCTTGTTTAGTTATTCGATTTTCTAGTCGACTAATTGTCGGTTGACTAGCTAATAATTCTGCTCCTATTTTGGGAATTTTATCACAAATAATCTTAAAAATTGGGTCATGACGTAAGTCATTACTATCTAAGGTATCGACCTATCCTGCTGCTATTTGATAGATTCTTTGACTGAGTAACTGAAACAGAGGATGCTTAACTTTATGTTGTTCTCTTTTATCTTCTAAACAATTGGCTATGCCTTCACACATTTTTAAATTTTCTTCTGCTTGCTTAATTAGCAATAATCCAGCGTCAGAACTTAAATCTAATCCAGAAAACTTGACCTCTAAAGGCTTCTGGGTAGCAAAATTAAAGGGGAGATTGGTAGCAAACTCTGTCATAAAAAATGGGACTAATTACCTTACTTTATTGCTCTATTTATTAGAGACTAAAATGGAATTTTTGACCATATTTTCTTCTATTATTTTAGATAATTAAACAATCATGAGTTAGTAATAGATAGAGATCACAGACTGTTGTGGGACTCAAATTGCTATGTTTGAGACTGCATAAGGCTTTCAAGCTTTTTCTTGATTCTCTCATGAATAATGCAGG
>NZ_JAYGHP010000036.1 GCF_034932065.1 Crocosphaera sp. UHCC 0190 | reverse complement strand
GGGCAACTCAATTAGTTGTAAAAATTAATTCTGGGTTGTTCTCTGAAAACATGGCTTTGACCCCTTCTTTTTGGGAATACTAAGGCAAAGACTCAGGGAGAATAAAAACATGAATAATAAGGTTTATCTTAATGTTGACAGAAGACCCCCGCCACATTTTTCGACATAATATCAACCAAAATTGGCCCCGCATTTCTCACAAACTGATTTGAGAAGCTGATTTGAAGTTTAAAAATTAAGCTTTTCAAAAAATAAGAGAAATTTAAAAGGTTCCTCAAGAAAAATTTAGTGAAAGCCACTAAACCGTTACTAAATTGTCTGAAATATTTGCTTGATTTAGATAACTTTTCATGAAAAAATAGACTGCCTATATTATCAGTTATTTCAAGAACTATTTAGTTATCAAGCTCCAGCAGAAAACTCAACCAGTATCTTGAATCGCTTCAATTCTAGAGTAAGCAATGGCCAAAATATCTTGATAAGGACAAGCACTAGCTATAGCTATTAAAATTCGTCTGACGCTAACAGTAATTCTGGCTCCCAACTTCAAGAAATTAAGGCGAATTGTTCCGACCGTAGCTTTGGCAAAAGAAGTTTTAGCTAAACAATAATGGGGAAAAGACTGCATTAAAACATAAGAAAAAGATGAAAACCAAAGTCTTAATTGATTACTTTGAAAAGTTTGAGTTGAAGTGCGGTCAGCGAACAAGTCTAATTGTTGTTCTTTAATTCTATTTTCCATCTCTCCTCTCGGACAATATTTTTCCGTATAAAGTTTTGATGGGGGAATTTTTGAAGCGGGTAAAGAGGTAACAACATGACGCATTTTTAACCCTTTACTACCATAACAAACTTTGGTCACAACTCTTCTTTGACAACTCCATGATTTTTCGGTCTGATTTCCATGTACTTGGTCATCTGTTACATCCATATCCAAAATAATTTGTTTAGGAGGTTTTTTATAAGACTGTAAAAAGATATCAACAAAAAGTTTTTCGATCTTTTTTTGGTCATGTTCAATACGATGATAACGACTTTTCTCTTGCTCTAGAATCGTTTCTGGACAATATTCTAGTCGATTAATTGTGCTTTTTCCGTCCAAAAAATTCTCTTTTAACTCAAGACAATTTAGCTTTTCTAAAGCAATTGCTAAAGCAGGGTCATGACGTAATTTGTCGTGGTCATTAACGTCTTCATACCCTAAGATAAGTCCATGAATTTTTTGAGCAACTAACTGATGAACTGAATAATCTACATAGGATAAATTTCTATAGTCTTCAAAACATTCAGCGAACATCTTGGTTATTTTAAGCTCTTTATCTAACTCAGCCATCAATATAATTCCGGCATCTGAGGTGATTTTACCTCCTTCAAAAGTAGCAATTATTTCTTTTGTTTATATGAATACATTTTCGGCCAATTCAAAATAGATGAAGGCCCGTCGAGTGCATCATAAGTTAGGTTAATGGTGTATTCTGATTCTAGCCCCTCTCCTACTATTGATGAGCGAAACTGTGCGCGAAACTTCGACGGTTGAAGTAACGCCCTCTCAGGCTAACGAACGGCTGCTGGAAATGTGGTTGGATGGTCATTCGGCTCATACAGTAGACTCTTACCGTCGTGCTGTCGGGCGTTTTCTCGACTATGTGAATAAACCCCTACACCTCGTCACCCTGGCCGATCTCCAACTCTGGCGAGCTTCTTTGAGTGATCTCTCCCCCTCGTCGGTGGCGACAGTTCTGGCGGCGGTTAAATCGTTGCTGAGTTTTGCCTATCAACTCGGCGTTTTACCCACCAATGTGGGAACGGCTCTCAAAACCCCAAAGGTCAAGGATACTCTCAATGAACGGATTCTCTCGGAGTTGGAAGTGACCACCCTAATTACATTAGAGCGTAATCAACGCAATCGGGTGATGCTCCGGTTGCTGTACGCTGGTGGCTTGAGGGTGAGTGAGTTATGTGCCTTGAAGTGGCGGGATCTCAAACCCCGTCATCAGTTAGGACAAGTAACGGTGTTTGGCAAAGGGGGAAAGACGCGAACCGTACTACTACCCCAAGGAGTCTGGGAGGAGTTATGTCAATTGAAAGGGTCAAGTCTGCCCAATGACGCGGTGTTTCGCTCTCGACAAGGGGGCGGTCATTTGGATCGCTCTCAAGTGTATCGCATTGTCAAAGCGGCCGCCAAACGGGCTGGAATTGAAGGAAATGTCAGTCCTCACTGGCTGAGACACGCCCATGCTTCCCATAGTTTAGACCGAGGTGCGCCCCTTCATCTCGTCCAAGCGACGTTAGGCCATTCTTCGGTGGCGACGACGGAACGGTATTTGCACGCTAGACCTAATGATAGTTCGGCCATGTATTTACCTGGGTAGAAGTTTTAGAATAAAAATACACAGAAAATTTCAGAATTAATATGCACCAACTCAAAGTGACAACGGGAGAAACGGCGACTGCAACCGTTTTACCTGAATTTATGTTAGCTCATCTTAATCTTAAAGAAGGGGATACCCTGTTAGTCGTTCCTACCCCTAATGGTTATCTACTCACTTCTAATTCTGATGGCGTTGAAGAACAACTACAATTAGGACTAGAGTTTATGAATGAGTATAACGAAACTTTTAAAGACCTTGCCCAATAAATGACAGAAATTCGCTGGCTTAATAAACAAGCATTAATTTTACTTCATTCTGAAACGATAAGTCTTCATGGAGGTCTTGATGGCATAAGAGATGAAGGATTACTTGAGTCAGCGTTAGCTCGTCCTCAAAATATTCATGTCTATGAGAATGAAACTGATGTAATTAGACTCGCGGCTATTTATGGTATTGGAATAGCAAGGAATCATGCTTTTTTAGATGGTAACAAAAGAGCAGCTTTCTTGGCTATTGGTTTATTTCTTCGCCTTAATGGTTTTCGTTTAGTTGCTAATCCAGCCGAGGCGACACAAGTAATGTTAAAAGTAGCAACTGGTGAAATGATGGAATCAGAATTAATCTCTTGGATTAAAAATAATATATCAGAAACGTCTAGTTAAATATCAGGGTAATCGCATTGGATTTTGTATAAACTGTAACTGACAGAATTAAGAAAGTAGCGGGACAAAGGGAAAGCCATTGATAAGTAGACACACAAAATTAATTACACAGATCCAACAAAATAATCTA
>NZ_JAYGHP010000035.1 GCF_034932065.1 Crocosphaera sp. UHCC 0190 | reverse complement strand
CAACCAAAGCAAAATTCTTAAAGCTTCAAATTGCGTGGGAGTCAAAAATTGAGTAAAATGAGACTCATAGACTGACAAAAAATTCATAAATCAACCAATCCAATAAGAACAATAACCCGATTATTCTTACCATAAATCGGGTCTTTTTTCACCTTCTGGGATTGACTAAAAAATCAACATACGAGGGTGATGATCATTTTGGCTATTCTCATTCTTGCTGTCAATTTCTGATAATTTTTCAAGGGTTGCAACGGCTTAACCTCCCTCTATAACAATGTTTCAACGGGATTGTCACCCCGTGAGGAATTAGATAGACAAGTTAATCATCTAAGAACCAGGGTAAATCAAACGCTTTTCTCAGAAACAATAAAGAGATTAAATCCTGAACTAAGTCAATCACTTAATGACCTCTTGTTAAGTCAGCCGTCAGAAAACTTAACGCCATTTAATCAACTCAAGGCTCTACCCAAGCGACCCTCTCGTAACCATCTCAATGATTTATTAGCTCATGAACTATGGCTCAGTCATTTCGGAGATATTAGCGATTACTTACAGCATATAAACCAGGCGAAAATTAAACATTTTGCTGCTGAAGCTAGAGTATTAGATGCCACTTCAGTCAACAGAACGTTATTTATTAACGGTTTTCACCTATGGTTGTAATTTGGGAGCCTCTCAAGCGGCTCGTCACATGAGAGGAATAGTTAATGCGAAATCTCTCTCTAATATTAATAGTCGTCATATTAGTATTGAGCAATTAAATCGCGGTATTACTGATATTATTAATCGTTATAATGTTTTAGATTTACCTCAATTTTGGGGGCAAGGAGATTCGGCCGCCGCCGATGGCACTAAATATGATGTGAGAGAGCAGAATTTGTTATCTGAATATCATATTCGTTATGGGGGATATGGGGGAATTGCCTATCATCATGTGGCGGATAAATATATTGCTTTGTTCAGTCATTTTATCCCCTGTGGGACATGGGAAGCGGTTTATATTCTCGAAGGACTTCTTCAAAATAAGTCTACACTTCAACCTCAAAAAATTCATGGTGATACTCAAGGTCAATCTACCCCTGTCTTTGCTTTATCTTATCTTTTGGGGATTCAATTAATGCCGAGAATCAGGAATTGGCAAGATTTGATTTTTTACCGTCCTGAGAAAGAGACTGTTTATCAGCATATTGATTCTTTGTTTAAAGACTCTATTAATTGGGAACTTCTAAGAACCCATTGGACAGATTTGATGCAGGTTGTTTTATCCATTTATACGGGGAAAATTTCTAGTGCTGCTATCCTCCGAAAGTTAGGCAACTATAGTCGAAAAAATCGCTTATATAAAGCGTTCCGTGAATTAGGTCGAGTCATCCGCACGATTTTTTTATTAGAATATATTTCTGATGGTAAATTAAGACGACAAATTACCGCAGCAACGAATAAAGTAGAGGCTTATCATGGGTTTTCTAAATGGTTCTTTTTTGGCGGTGATAGTATCATTAATTCTAATGATAGAGAGGAAATGGAAAAGCGCATCAAGTATAATGATTTGGTAGCAAATGCGGTCATTTTTCAGAATGTTGTTGACTTAACGGAGGTCTTACAGCAACTTCAAAGAGAAGGCTATTTTTTAGACAAAGAAGATGTTTCAGCTTTGAGTCCTTATTTAACCAGTCATATAAAACGGTTTGGCGATTATTTTCTTGATTTAACGCAAACTCCTCCACAATTAGATGATTTGATGGTTTTAACCTTTTAATATAAGTCTTCTCCTCTAGCAAAAAGTTCAATAACTTCTGTTCTGGTAATGTGATTTTTTTCGGCAATTTCTGCCAGCAATTCCCATGCTGTATCGGTTAATCTCATGCTTCTTAATCGTTTTGTTTCTCCTGCATAGTCAGGCGTAAACGTTCCATCTTCTGCGTGTGGTCGTCTTGGCGATTTCTTTTGAGTTCCTGAATATTGATTCATCGGTTGATTCTTGGCCTTGCTCTCCTCCTAGTATATACATGGACAAATCTTAGTATATACATGGTTGTTTAGAAAACTTTACATCGTGACCGATTTTGCACGTATTCTTTCCATACCCCTTTGAGACATTCTCCCCTGGTTTAATACACTGAGTCCCACACTTAGCACAACGCCACCCCGCAGCTTCTTTGATGATGTGCGCTATGGTTTTCCAGTTCTTGGGATATCGGTTCATTTACTTAGGGTTTGCAGTAATGCAGCATTTAAGTGTTTAAATAATGATAGACGGTTAGGGAACTTATCGCTACTGGGTTAAAGTCTAAATGCAGTAAGTGAGTAACGCAGTAATCAAGTAAAGAATTCAGTAAGTCAGTATGGCAATCATTAGTTTAGTCAATCAGAAGGGAGGTGTCAGCAAGTCAACGACTTCGGTACATCTAGCTTATTGGTTGGTGGTGAAACAGAAGAAAACGGTCTTATTAGTAGATGCTGATAGTCAACGGTCATCATCTCAATGGGTTGAGGGGATGGAAGGGGTCACGATTCCTTGTAAAGTGATTCAAACTCCTGATGATCTACTTGAACAAATTCCGACTTTAGCGGCTGATTATGATTATGTGATTGTTGATGGGCCGGCCAGTTTATCAGAAGCAACCAGGGCCATCCTTTTTCGTTCAGATTTGGCTGTTATTCCGGTACAACCGACGGGGGTGGATCTGCGTTCGGCCTCTGATGCCATGCGGTTAGTTAAACAGGCACAATCAGTACGCGGTGGTTTACCTAATGTTTGTATTTTCCTGAGTCGGGCCGTCAAGGGGACAAAACTTAAAGATGAAGCGATCGCACTTCTCTCTCAGATTCAAGAAGCCAAGTTATTGAAGACAGTGATCCATCAAAAACAAGCGATCGCAGATACCTCTGGACAGTCAGCAACGGTTTGGGACTTTTCAGGGAAACCGGCCAATGACTCGGCTAATGAATATGACAAATTATTTAAGGAGGTGATGTCATGGGTGTAAATAAACGTAAACCATTAAATGATGCTCTGGCTAAAGAGTTTGTCTATGGGGAAAATGGCACATCTGAGAAACAACCCATTGAAGAAACCCCACCCGTTGAACGAGTAGAAATCAAGGAACCTGAATTAAAACCTTCAATTATGGATAAATTACAACCCGTTGAACCAAGAGAAGCGACGAAAAGATTTACAGTAGATTTGCCTGATTCTATGCACCGTAAACTGTCGATATTAGCAGCAAAGACGGGTAGGACAAAAGCTGATATTGTCAGGACTTTACTTGAGGATGTATTGCAAGAAGTAAATAAATAATGCAGTAATTACTTAAGTATTGCCGTAATTACTGGATATTAGACCAAGCTTTTAATGATTTAGCCTGCATTATTCATGAAGAAAAAACAAAACAAAAAAAATAAAAAATTGGCATCAAAAACGATTTTTTATTAAAGGGATTTTTAAAAAGTAGTGGATTTTGGCTAATCCCATCACAAAAAACTAG
>NZ_JAYGHP010000034.1 GCF_034932065.1 Crocosphaera sp. UHCC 0190 | reverse complement strand
TTAGTTTCGATATTTATCTGACTTTTTCTGCCAAGAAAATTCCTGATTGTTTCAGTATGAGTTAACAGCTTGCTTGTCTCCTTAATAGTTCTTAACATAGTGTTGTTTATTTATGTCCGACTACTTACCAATCGGTTCACTGAAGATTTCATCATAAGTAATATCCGTAATAGCCAGATAAATTTCCCGTTGGGGGTCAACTTGATTTAACAACAAACTATAGAGAACATATTGACCAATTGCCTGTTCTAAATCAGCAATAACCGACTTACTGCGAAACTCCTTAATCTCAATAGCAATAAGACTCGAACCCTTGGCAGCACCAATAAACTGCCCTTCAATTTCAGAAAATCCATTTGATAAAGTTGCTCCCAAATCAACAAACAAAAATCGCTCACCATAGGAGATAACATAAGGGTCATCTGTAACCAACCAACCCTCTTTGATAATCGCTTGTTTAACTAAACTGTGAATCCTATCTCTTTGGGGCATACATTTAGTTTAAATCATAGTCAATTGGTTAGCGCATCAAGTTTTTCCAAGAGTCTTAACCCTTCTTCTGGATTTCCCTTGGCGGCCATCGCTCTAAATCGACAATAGGCATCAAATTCAGCTAAAGCGATGGTCGAAAGTTCTTCAATTAACTTGTTGACACTGATGCCTCTAGCTTGGGCAAGCTCTTTTAATCGGTAGTGCTTGTCATCGGGTAAACGAATGGTTAAAGTCGCCATTTTAGTTAACTCCTCAATAAGCGAGATGGAACAAAATAACTCGTTCAAGAAACAGTTCTCACTGCCTATTGTCCCATAGAATCGATGAGCCACTGTCCCAAAACTTACTTAGGAGGCATTCATCACGGGTTCAATGGAGATTTGTAAGCCCAAAGCCCCGACGATTTTGCTTACCGTTGAAAATTGTGGATTCCCTGACTCGCTTAGTGCCTTGTAGAGACTTTCCCTTCCTAGCTCAGTTGAGTCCGCCACTTGACTCATCCCTTGATTGGCTTTTATGACATTTCTCAAAGCGAGATAAAACTCTTCAGGTGAGCCTTCATGCAGCGCATCATTGAGATAGAAAGCCACATATTCTGGATCTTGTAAGTCACGATCCAAGCTTTCGTACATACTTTTGAGCTTCATCCTTATATTCCCTCCATATAGCTTTGGCTTGGGCGATGTCCTTCTTTTGGCTACTTTTGTCACCGCCCCCGACAAGAACAATGACCGTATTTCCGACACGCGCAAAATAAACTCGATATCCTGCTCCAAAATGAAGTCGTAACTCGTAAACCCCGAACCCTACTGATTCGGTATCCCCAAAGTTGCCTAGTTCGATTCGATCTAAACGCCGTCGAACTCGCACCTTGGTTACTTTATCCTTAAGCGAATCGTACCATTCTTCAAACGGGACTTTTCCCTCATCAGTCTCCAAGAGCTTGATTTCAATCGTCGATTCCATTGGGCAACTGTATCCTACAAGATACAGTATAGGTCAACAAACCTCTTGAAGTCAACCTCCCGTTTTTGTTGGAGAACACCCTCCTGACGTGCTAACCGCTCAACACTGGTAACATAGGGCATTTGTAAATCCTCCTCGTAACTTCTAATTTCCTGTTTAAATTCACTTTCGATGGACTCTGGTAAACTCATCATCCAATCAATCAGCCTGAATAACTCGCTTGATATCCTGTCTGCTATATTCCCGTTGATACAAACTCTTGGCTATCCTCAATTTTCCTTGATAACGACCAGATGGATCTTGGTTGGTTTGCTGTGTTGTTAAATGGGCAGCCACAATCACCGCAAAAGGATTATTATCTTGCTCCAAAATATCCCTTCTCCCCTGATAATCAATTTGAAGATTATTCTCTAAAATTACTTAGATCCTACCAAAGTTTGGAATTTTTCGGGCCAATCGGGAGCCAGTGATAAGGTTTGTTTGGCTAGATTCAATTTTAAGGTTGTTTTAGCCATTTCTATCAACGATTCTTCAATTTGATAATCTTGCTCTTCAACTAACCAAGTCAGAAGATCTGCTAAATGCCAAATAGATTGCGACCCCCCATAAACAGCATGAGGACACTTTGAATTGTCTTTTGACATTAACTTTTGGATATTCTGTCGGGTGCAACCTAAAAGTTTAGCTAGATCTGTTATTCCCACAAAGTCAGGTTTTGCTTCAACAATATTAGCTTGCGGGATAACCTTTAAAACATTCTCTATGGCACTAGATAGGGCATCATAAGCATTGTTCGATTCTCTTATAAAATCCAGGGCAATATACCCCTTTTTCCCAATTCCAATCAAGGCATCGTCACACCCTGACTCATACAATTGATCAACGTAAATCTCAGGATCTATATTTTGGTCTGGAAGCTCAAATTTTAACGTAAATTCATATTCTCCCATTAATGGTTTTCTCCTTCCCCTAGTTCTCTGTTTCTCTTTGATAAATACAGTTATCTACTACTCGACGTATCTGTTTTGCATGATTCGTTGGATTTTTCGGGGTACTCCAAATGCTAGTTATACAAAATTCCCCGCATCTGCATTCAGAATTGTTGTAAGGACAATACATTTTCCCCCAAGCATGAGAACCACCTTCCATTATGCGCCAGCCTTTTTGCTGTGCGTAGTCCAAGGCAGCCCGTATGTCTTTGTTAGGGTGTTTTTTTGTCATATCGTTTCATACACATACAACAATAATGCCTATCCTTTCTGGTTGTCAAGTGACAACCGATGACCTTTGTATTCTAATTTGTCCCTATTTGATCTTAATCTTAATGTAGAACACACCTGTTACCCGAAGACAACACACCATGTTTGTCAAAGAATTATGTGACCGCTATTCCCTTCAATCTCGTAAATCTCTCTACTCTCGTTTAGAAGCTGTGGGACTAAAATTACCCAAAGATGACGACGGTAAGGCTTACGCTACCGAACAAATGATCCAACAATTGGACGACTTGGATCAGCACCTTAAAAATGGGGGCAGCCTCAAAAACTACACACCTGTTACCTCAGTTACAACACACATAGAAGTTAATGATAACGGTAACGCTCTAGACAACACAACTCAGACAACACAACTCACGACACAACAAACAACACAAATGAGTCGTGAGGAATTACTAGAGATTATTGAAGTGTTGGGAAGTGCGATTGCTTCTCGATTACAACCGATTGACCCCATTGGTTATAACAATTCCCTTGAACAAGCGCAGGAACTTCACTGGATACTCTCAACCTCAGAAGTCAAGCAGCTAATAGGGGTTAAACCCAGTTGCCAAAAGGGTAATAACGTATTTACTAAGTAGTCGGACATAAATAAGCAGCACTGTGTTAACTTATGTTAAGATTTTTCAGGCGATCGCTAAAAAAAATTCCAAAAGTATGTTAATAGAGTTAGTCAAGAAATAGATCAAATAATGTCATCTCCTCCTTTAAGAGTATTTTTAACATCTGAGCAAGAAAGAACCCTATTTGAGTTAAGTA
>NZ_JAYGHP010000033.1:2500-5282 GCF_034932065.1 Crocosphaera sp. UHCC 0190 | reverse complement strand
AAACCCTTGTCTTGACTGCATTTCAAAAAAAGTCAAAAAAAGTTTGCCAAAAGGGTTGACATTCCTGGGGAGATTGGATATATTTGTAAATGCGCGGTTGAGAGCGGAAACGCCCGACGCGCTCCGAACCAAGAAAATCTTATAGTTTGAAAGCTGAAGTTTAACAGCCCTTGTTATTTGAAGCAATTATACTCCATTAGTCCCTAGTTGTCTAGGAGATGAAGGAAAAAACTCAGATTCAAGATATCTATCTCATAGAGTGGAGAATTTGAGCAGCCAAATCAAACACTATGGAGAGTTTGATCCTGGCTCAGGATGAACGCTGGCGGTATGCCTAACACATGCAAGTCGAACGGTGTCTTCGGACATAGTGGCGGACGGGTGAGTAACGCGTGAGAATCTACCTCTTGGTTGGGGACAACAGTTGGAAACGACTGCTAATACCCAATGTGCCGTAAGGTGAAAGATTTATTGCCAGGAGAAGAGCTCGCGTCTGATTAGCTAGTTGGCGGGGTAAAGGCCCACCAAGGCGGCGATCAGTAGCTGGTCTGAGAGGATGAGCAGCCACACTGGGACTGAGACACGGCCCAGACTCCTACGGGAGGCAGCAGTGGGGAATTTTCCGCAATGGGCGAAAGCCTGACGGAGCAATACCGCGTGAGGGAGGAAGGCTCTTGGGTTGTAAACCTCTTTTCTTAGGGAAGAACACAATGACGGTACCTAAGGAATAAGCATCGGCTAACTCCGTGCCAGCAGCCGCGGTAATACGGAGGATGCAAGCGTTATCCGGAATTATTGGGCGTAAAGCGTCCGCAGGTGGTTTTTCAAGTCTGCTGTCAAAGACTGGAGCTCAACTCCGGAAAGGCAGTGGAAACTGGAGAACTAGAGTTCGGTAGGGGTAGCGGGAATTCCCAGTGTAGCGGTGAAATGCGTAGATATTGGGAAGAACATCGGTGGCGAAGGCGCGCTACTGGACCGAAACTGACACTCAGGGACGAAAGCTAGGGGAGCGAAAGGGATTAGATACCCCTGTAGTCCTAGCTGTAAACGATGGAAACTAGGTGTGGCTTGTATCGACCCGAGCCGTGCCGTAGCTAACGCGTTAAGTTTCCCGCCTGGGGAGTACGCACGCAAGTGTGAAACTCAAAGGAATTGACGGGGGCCCGCACAAGCGGTGGAGTATGTGGTTTAATTCGATGCAACGCGAAGAACCTTACCAGGGCTTGACATGTCGCGAATCTTGGTGAAAGCTGAGAGTGCCTTCGGGAGCGCGAACACAGGTGGTGCATGGCTGTCGTCAGCTCGTGTCGTGAGATGTTGGGTTAAGTCCCGCAACGAGCGCAACCCTCGTTTTTAGTTGCCATCATTAAGTTGGGCACTCTAGAGAGACTGCCGGTGACAAACCGGAGGAAGGTGGGGATGACGTCAAGTCAGCATGCCCCTTACGTCCTGGGCTACACACGTACTACAATGGTTGGGACAAAGGGCAGCGACCTCGCAAGAGAAAGCGAATCTCATCAAACCCAGCCTCAGTTCAGATTGCAGGCTGCAACTCGCCTGCATGAAGGAGGAATCGCTAGTAATCGCAGGTCAGCACACTGCGGTGAATTCGTTCCCGGGCCTTGTACACACCGCCCGTCACACCATGGAAGCTGGTCACGCCCGAAGTAGTTACCCTAACCTTTCGGGGGGGGGGACTCCTAAGGCAGGGCTAGTGACTGGGGTGAAGTCGTAACAAGGTAGCCGTACCGGAAGGTGTGGCTGGATCACCTCCTTTTAGGGAGACCTCGATGAAGTCAGAAGTCAAAAGTCGGAAGTCAGAAATTGATGGAAGATAAAAAAAATAACTTCGACTATCATCAATCCCAAGGTCGTGCAAGGGAAATGTATCAGCTTTCAAACTAAGAACAGGTTCGGGATAATGGGCTATTAGCTCAGGTGGTTAGAGCGCACCCCTGATAAGGGTGAGGTCCCTGGTTCAAGTCCAGGATGGCCCACCATTAATTCCCGTAGAACTGTGATCAGTGACAAAAAGGATTCAGCACCTTTCTTTAAAAAAAGAGAGAATGCTGGATAGTATTGTCCAGTCAGTACCTTGAAAACTGCAGAATAACGAGTCAACAAAGTCCAAGAAATGAAGACCAAAAGGTCAAGCTACAAAGGGCTAACGGTGGATACCTAGGCACACAGAGGCGAAGAAGGACGTAGTTACCGACGATACGCTCCGGGGAGCTGGAAGCAAGCATTGAGCCGGAGGTTTCCGAATGGGGCAACCCTATGTACGGTTACCTGAATCTATAGGGTAACGCGAGCGAACCGGGTGAACTGAAACATCTTAGTAACCCGAGGAAGAGAAAGCAAAAGCGATTCCCCCAGTAGCGGCGAGCGAAAAGGGACAAGCCTAAACCATCGACTAAGGTTGATGGGGTCGTGGGACAGCAACGTGGACTGTAGCGGTTAGACGAAGCAGCTGAATACTGCACCAAAGGAGGTGAAAGTCCTGTAGTCGAAAACTTAAACAGCCTAGCTGAATCCCGAGTAGCACGGGGCAAGTGAAATCCCGTGTGAATCAGCGAGGACCACCTCGTAAGGCTAAATACTCCTGTGTGACCGATAGCGAAACAGTACCGCGAGGGAAAGGTGAAAAGAACCCCAGTAAGGGGAGTGAAATAGAACATGAAACCGTTAGCCTACAAGCAATGGGAGGACGATTGAACGTCTGACCGTGTGCCTGTTGAAGAATGAGCCGGCGACTTACAGGCTGTGGCAGGTTAAGAGCAAA
>NZ_JAYGHP010000032.1 GCF_034932065.1 Crocosphaera sp. UHCC 0190 | reverse complement strand
ACTCGATAAGTAAGCGTAAGCATACTGGTTCGATGAAGCAACTAGGGCAAGTGAAGCGTCAAAAATCTCAAAGTAAAGTAGATGGGGATTCAGAAACCCCGTCCGTCTTTACGGCGGGGTAGTTCATCTCATAATGTCCAAATAATAGGAAGATTGGGGGTAATTAATTCCCCTGAAACATCGTTTATGGTTTCAGTTTCCTTATCTAAAACCTGCTCTACCTGTTGATAAATAGCTTCAGCTTCAGCTAAAGAATTCCCAATACAAGTTAACCCTAATTTGCCAAATTCAGATAATGCACCCATTAAATGAAACAGAGTCCCTGTTTTATTACTGCTATCAAAATGTAAGTGATGTTTGGCGATAATATCCATTAAATCATCGGGCAGTAGTCCCGCATATTGAGGCTTTTGTAAATTATCAGAAGCAATATAATATTTTTCTTGACCTTGTTGGGTATAAAATAATCCAGTTGTTTCATCGTAACTGCCATTAGTTAATAATTTAAGGGTCATAAATGGATGAGTTGTTCCTCCTTTTCTTAAATTAATTTCAATAGCTTGAATGTCCCATTCTTCTCCTTGATGTGTTACCTTACGAACGGCTAAAAAATCCACTCCATAGCGTTCCATTGCGCCCCGTTTTGCGAGTGCTTGACCAATTTTTAAGCCTAAAGCCTGAAGTTCTAAACGATAAGCTTGATCGGCGGGGAAACGACAGCCTAAATAAATTTGTCCATCGGGGCCCCCTAAAATTTGATCATGGGTAGACAAAATTTTGACTTCTCCATTGGGTGTAATATAACCTTGAACACTAGGAGAACGCTTTTCTTCCCCTTCAATAAAGGCTTCAACAATTGCCCCTAATTCGGGAATGCGACTGGAAAAGTTTGACCAAGTTTCCTCTTTTGCTTGAAAACTTAAGCCATTAAAACTCTTACTAATTGCCGAGATTCTATCAGATTTATTCGCTTTATTTGGAGCAAATTCTGCAATTTTTTTGCAATCTAAAACAGCATTTCCTTCTCCTGAGAATCCTTCGTTAAGTTTGATAACAATTTTCTGTAAATTTGGTTGACGTTCCCATAATTGATTGGTTTGTAAGACTAGGTCATCAACGGTTTTAACTAAGGGACTGCCATCAGGATGAGGAATAGAACATTCGGAAAAAATTGCTCTACTGCCACTTTTAGACCCCCAATAATTTAATTGGGGAGAAGACGCAAATAAGGGAATTTCTAACCTTAAAGATAATTCTTGTTCTAAGTACGTGGAATTAAAACAGACCATATAAGATTTATCCGGGCGAAGGGCCCGACGAATGCGTTCAACTAAGCGAGGACGCTCTAAAATTTTTTGCGTTAAGGGCTTAAAAGAGTTATCATAAGTTGTTAAAAGAAGTAGGCGATCGCGGGCATGAGAAAAAGGAATTCCGGGCAATAATTGTAAGTAATATTCAATAATAATTGGTGACAGAGGTTGTCCGGTTACATAAATCAGTCTTGTTTTCGGATTTTTTAAGCGAATTAATGAAAATAATAATCGTTCTTCATAATGAAGAAAACCCGAAACTTTTTGCCCAACTTTTTGATCAATACTGAAAGAAGGAAGCACCAAAATATCATAGCCATCTTGTTCAAAAAGGTCTTTCCCTTGCCAATATTGACGTAACTTATTTTGCAGTTGATTGAACTTTTTAATTTGAGAATTAAGAGAAGTATCGTCAGTTCTCATAGTCGTAAAAATCTTGTCCCTATTGCCTTTATTATTTTAGCGATAATTGTGTCTCATTTTTTATTTTTATTGTATAGTTAAGTAACAGTTTTAACCCTAGGAAAATCTTATGACTTTTCGGAACCCTGTTCCTACAGTGGATATCATTATTGAACTCATTGATCAACCCCATCGACCAATTATTTTAATTGAACGAAAAAATCCCCCCTATGGTTGGGCCTTACCAGGGGGGTTTGTTGACTATGGAGAAACTGTTGAAAATGCGGCTGTTCGAGAAGCGGTGGAAGAGGTGAGTTTATCGGTTAAATTAATTGAACAATTTCATGTCTATTCTGACCCCAAACGAGATCATAGAAAACATACCCTTAGTATTGTCTTTATTGCCACAGCAACGGGACAACCTAAAGCAGCAGATGATGCCAAAAATATTAGAATTTTTGATCTTTGGGAATTACCGAAAAATCTTTGCTTTGATCATGATAAAATCCTAGAAGATTATCAAACTTATCGTCATTATAAATTACGTCCTAATTTACGTTAATTATGTTGTATTTAGGAATTGATTTTGGTACCTCTGGGGCGAGGGCAATTGTTATTAATGAACCTGAGCATATTCAATTTGAAACCCATTGTTTATTTGCAGAAAATCAGTCTAATAATTTAGTTAATATTTGGGCAAATACCCTGGATCAATTATTATATAGTATTCCTGTAGAAATCCGTCAAAAAATTTCTGCTATTGCCATTAATGGAACTTCCTCAACTGTCTTACTATGTGATAGTCAAGGAAACCCTATAGATGACCCAATTTTGTATAATGATGCTAGGGGAAAGATTGTCTTAGAAAAGATCGAAAAAATTGCGCCTAAAGGTCATTTAGTGTGTAGTGCTACTTCCAGTTTAGCTAAACTTTTTTGGTGGCAGCAAACACCAATATTTGAAGAAGCTTGTTATTTGCTTCATCAAGCAGACTGGTTAGGATTTTTATTACATGGAAAACTGGGAATTAGTGATTATCATAATGCCCTAAAATTAGGTTATGATGTCGAAAATTTATGTTATCCTGATTGGTTACTAAACCTACCAATTTCTTCAATTTTACCCCAAGTTTTGCCCCCAGGTACAGTAGTAGCAACTATCAAATTAGAGATAATAAAACACTTTAATTTTAACCCCAATTGTCTTGTTTGTACAGGCACAACAGATAGTATAGCAGCATTTTTAGCGAGTCAAGTTAAGCAACCTGGAGAAGCTGTTACCTCCCTCGGATCAACCTTGGTTTTAAAATTATTAAGTCAAACGCCTGTTAATGATAGTTCATCGGGAATTTATAGCCATCGTTTTGGAGATTTATGGTTAACGGGCGGGGCCTCTAATACAGGTGGGGCTGTTTTAAAACAGTTTTTTAATAGTCAAAAATTAGAAGATTTAAGTAAGAAAATTGAGATAAATAAACCCACAAATCTGGATTATTATCCCCTTTTAAAGCCAGGAGAAAGATTTCCTATTAATGACCCTAATTTATCGCCAAAGCTTAAACAAAAACCCGATAATCCTATTATATTTTTGCAAGGCTTATTAGAAAGTATGGCAAAAATTGAAGCCCTTGGCTACCTAAAATTACAACAATTAGGAGCAACCCCTGTCACTCAAGTTTATACAGCAGGGGGTGGGGCAAAAAATCAAACTTGGACGAAAATTAGAGAAGATTATTTAAAGGTTCCTGTGACGATTTCTCGCCAGACTGAAGCCGCTTATGGAACCGCTTTATTAGCCAAAAGAAGTAGATTATGCTAACCTAAGATAAAAATATATTAATCAAAATCATGGTTGAATTTTCCTTGAGCAATCCTTGGATTATTGGTATAATATCAAATAGCAGCTTGTTGGCGTTTGCCTTAATTTCCCCGAAAAAATTATTGACTTTATGGGGCTATATTCATGCTTGGATTTTAGGGGTAATTGTCTGGGGAACCTTGGGCTGGAAAGGTTATACAATTGTCATGTTTTATTTCTTAGTGGGATCAGCCGTAACCCGTATTGGGATGGCCCAGAAAGAAGCCGCAGGAATTGCTGAAAAACGGTCAGGAATGCGGGGGCCAGAGAATGTTTGGGGGTCAGCCTTAATCGCCACAATTTGCGCCGTAGCAACCCTATTTGTCGAGTCCCCTTGGCCATCATTATTAATCATCGGTTATGTAGCCAGTTTTAGCACCAAACTCTCCGATACAACGGCCTCAGAAGTGGGAAAAGCTTACGGAAAACGCACCTTTTTAATTACCACCTTAAAACCAGTTTCCCCAGGAACAGAAGGGGCCATAAGCTTAGAAGGAACTTTAGCTGGAATGATGGCATCTGGGGTTATTGCTGGGTTAGGTTGGGGTCTTGGTTTAATCAACTTCATGGGAGTTATTTGGTGTATAATTGCTGCCTTTATTGCCACTAATTTAGAGAGTGTTATTGGTGCTACCTTACAAGAAAAATGGCAATGGATGACCAATGAAATTGTCAATATTATTAATACATTAATTGGGGCCGTATTTGGGATCTTAATGGCTTGGTTATGGAGTTTTTATTTATAAAAGGTTAAACTTGTATTTCCGTAATGTTTTTGACGGCAAATTTCTAATCCTTCTAGGTCCTTTGCTAACCAAAATTTTGGATTATGTTCAACGGACAATTCTCCTTGTTCTGCCAGAAGTTTTTGAGTCGTAATGATTTCTAAAACAGGTTGATATAATTGACTACGATAAGGGGGATCGAAATAAATTCTCTCAAATTTTTGTCCTATTAATTTTTTTAATTCTTTGATAATATCCCCTCGAATCACTTTGAATTGCTGTTCAGAGTTTGCAACTTTCCCCCAATTATCATTAATAATTGCACAAGCTTTTCCTGACTTTTCAATCCCAATAACTTCCTTAGCACCCCGACATAATGCTTCTGCTCCCATTGAACCATTACCCGCACATAAATCTAACCAGCGACACCCTTCTATTTGTCCTTGCCAAATATTAAATAAGGCCTCTCTGACCTTAGCAGAGGTGGGACGAGTTAACTCTCCTGGTAAGGTTTGGATCAGTCGATTTCCATAAATTCTCATAGTAAATAATTAACTATGAATTATTTACTAATTTGACAAAATTTGACAAAATTTGTAAACCATTATCGGAGGATTTTTCTGGATGAAATTGTACCGCCATTAAATTATCAACAGCGATCGCCGCAGTCACCCTTTGACTGCCATGAGTTATCATAGCGGCCCGCACTTGAGGATCGATGGGATCAACATAATAAGAATGGACGAAATAAACATAAGGTTCCCTCGGCAACCCTTGCCAGATACTGAGATCCGATTGTGTCAAGTGTAACTGATTCCAGCCCATGTGAGGAATGGTTAAATCCGGTTCAGAATGGAAACGACGAACCATCCCAGGAATAATGCCTAAACCTGGTTCTTGCCCTTCTTCCGACCCATCAAAAAGAATCTGTAACCCTAAACAAATGCCTAAAAAGGGTTTACCTTGAGCGATCGCCGCTTTAATGGGGTCTACCAAATGACGCGATCGCAAATGCTGCACCGCAGGATCAAAAGACCCAACCCCTGGCAAAACAATTCCTTTAGCATTTGCCAGATCTTCAGGAGAATCAGTAATTTTTGGGGTAATTCCTGCTTTTTCTAAGGCCTTACAGGCAGAGTGCAGGTTGCCCATATCATAATCAATAACAGCAATAAAGCTCATAAATACTAGCGAGAGAGATCCTTGAAATTTCTTACCCTAGGAGTTGAATGCTTTAAAATAGTCAATTCCTAGACACAATTTTATCCCAATGTCGCCAGAATACCCCATCTTCTCAAAAAGTTGGGGATGAATGGCGACCAACAAATAAACCGAACCGTTGCGGAGTCAATATATAACTTAACTTTTTTGCATAAAACAGATAACC
>NZ_JAYGHP010000031.1 GCF_034932065.1 Crocosphaera sp. UHCC 0190 | reverse complement strand
ACTATATTTTAGTTCGTTGCCCCAGCGTCCAATCGCTAGAAGCAAGAAAGTTAATATATCTCTCGCATCGAATCACCTCCATTGGTTTGTAGAACAAATACAGGAGGAACAATGAAACCCCCAACACGGCGATTAGTCGTCCTTACAAAGTTTCCTAGGCTTTCGGACGGCTTTTTCGCATTTAGGGATTTTTCGTTTCCTGGTAATGTGTTCATGTGACTTTGACCTGATTTGACAGGGTTGCCTCCCATTCTACTATAAAAACACCTTGAGGGAAACTCAAAAAAACAATCTGTTAGCTATTGAAGAAGAATTTGTCGAGTTAGTATTCTTTTTCAAGAATTTTTGAGTTTGATTTCCCATGAGAAATCTGTGAACCTTGTTTTTAGTAATTGAGGTTCAAAAAGCATCGGGTATTTAATTAATTAAGGACATTTAAACTGAGCTTAAACTCTTAATCTCTGCTATAGTATTTCGTTTCTTTTTTTTGGGTTTGTGGACTGATAATAAGACTAAATCAGTCAACTCAAATAATTTGTTACCATCCTTCTGACAAAGTACCCGCACTTTCTCCCCCAGTTGACCGATCATCCGCCCTCGCTCTACGATCACACCTTCTTTTAAGATGCCGACTTCTGCATTTTTAATATATTGTGCTGGATGCTCTGGGATTTTCTCATCCCCATTACGGCCGGTGTCTAGCTTTTGTTCTTGGATAGATGGGGTGTTATCGTTTTCTAGCACATTATCATCTAAAGATATAGCTTCATGGTGTTTTTTTTCTAGAACATTATCATCTAAAGATATAGCTTTATGGTGATGTTTTTCTAGCATATCATTATCTAAAAATACAGCTTCATGGTGATGTTTGTCTAGCACATCATTATCTAAAAATACAGCTTCATGGTGTTTTTTTTCTAGCACATCATCATCTAAAGATACAGCTTCATGGTGTTTTTTTTCTAGCATATCATCATCTAAAAATACAGCTTCATGGTAATGGTTTTCTCTGACATCATCATCTAAAGATACAGCTTCATGGTAATGGTTTTCTCTAAAATCATCATCTAAAGATACAGCTTCATAGTAATGGTTTTCTCTGACATCATCATCTAAAGATACAGCTTCATGGTGGTGATTTTCTTCCCTAGGTGCTTTTTTCTCTGAGTGCTTTAATGCTTCAATGAGTTGCAACAGCAACTGCTGAATTTCTTGGTCTTTCTTAAACAACAGGTAATCTTGGCGATCGCCAGTAGCCAGAAGTTTCAATGGGTCTAATTTCCTTTGCTCAATAATTTGTAACAAATGTGCTGTAGTCAGAGTGTCAGCCAGCAACTGGCACTCATCTTGAAATTGTGCCAGTTGCTCAGGAGAAAAACGATATTTCTTGGCAACCAAGAGAAAATCACCATCTTCTATCGGCTCACCCAGTTTGAGGTGACGTTTGACTTTCGGGATGAGTGATTTAGCTAAACTTGCCATATCGCTTGGCTTTAAATAACCTCTGTCTTGTACCAATAAATTAATTTGTTCACACCACTGATGCAGGTGTTCTGGGGCAATTTTCGTTAATCCTACTAATCCGCTACGACTAATATTGGCAAATGGAAGTTGCAAAATTTCGTATTGTAACTTAGTTGAGAGTTGCTGCCACCAATGACAAATACGGATGGACTGCTCCACGAAGCTTTTGCCATTTCGTTCCTTAAATCTTTGGAATTCAACTTTCAGGAGGGTAGCCTTTGTTTCTAGAAAAAAAGTACCAAGAGCGGTGTAGTCGGTGATGGTGCGGAGAGTTAAACGGCAATGGGTACTCATGTCTTGATGGGGCTTCATTTATTCTAGTTTAGGTATATAGCATTTCTCGCCACGAGTGAGATAGGGTGCATCAGTTTCAACGTCTTATCTCACAAGGGGTTTACTGCCTCGCTGCGCTGCGGGAAGGTAGTGCTATATGTGGACAAGATAAACCAAAATTGTCAAATATTCGTGAAGTAGTCGTGAGAAATTTTCGGTTTGTGATCAGAGGTTCTTCAAATTAATTCAGTTTCTGGCATCTGATAACTGATTAAGTCAGTGGCGGTTTGAGTCGCCGTTAGGGTTTTACCGGAACCCGTTGGACTAACCAACTTCAACAATTGACAATTACCTCTCCCTGAAGGAAGAGGATTGAATACCAAGGAAAAATCTTTCTTTTTCTTCATCAATGAAGAGGTTTTAAACCAAATTAAATAATTGTCAATTGTCAATTATCAATTGTCCATTGATAACTGACTTCTTGCCAGCATCCCATAACCCATTTATTTCATCAATAACCTTAATTTGATAATCTCTAAGCTTTTAGTAGCTTGGATTATTCTCTTCTTTTCTAATAAAGGAATTGCTAATTGCTCTAGCTTCATTTATCTTATTAAATCACGTTCAAAATGATAGTATTCTAGTTTAAAAAAAAGATAATGACAAGATTTGACGGCAATAAATTATCACAAAAATGGGCATTAAACCTGTTAGTTTAATGCTATAATAAAGGAATTAGTAAACTTGGTGATGTACCATGAGTCAAGAACCCCTTACTGTTAGCTATGCCCTTGAAGATGTCTTACGAGAATTCAATCAGAAGTTAGAGAAAGGATTGGAAAAAATTGAGCAAAAACTAGATAAACAATATGAAGACCTTAATCAAAAGATAGACAAACTTGATGAAAAGATAGACAAACTTGATGAAAAGTTTGAAACAAAACTTGATAATCTTGAAAACAATGTCAATGATTTGAAGGTAGGGCAAGTCCGTTTAGAAGAAAAGTTAACGGGAGAAATCAAGACGCTAGATACGAAAATTGATGGTATCACAAAACGATTAGATTTTCAAGAGTTTATTAATCGCGGGGTAATAATCGGCTTGATTGTGACAATTCTTGGTGGTGTTGCTAACTTATTAGGTTGGGTGGGAAATAAATAATTAACAATTGATAATGGACAATTGTTAATTAGCTTCACCCCAAAGATTTACCGAAGCAGGAGCGAAGATACTACTATCAGGAGAACTCACAGGTTCACAGACACCTTTAGCACGATTAGCCATTGCTAAAACCCTCTCAGTATCCCGACTAAATAGAGGAATAATCTTCTGTTTAGCTGCTAACAAATCTTCTAAAGTTAACTCAATTGATTGACCATTATAAAAACATTGACGTGCTGCATTTTCCACAATAAACTGAATTTCAGCCCCCGTATAAAAATTAGTTTGATTTAACAAAATTTGCCATTGTTCCATCGTTAAACGTCCGTCTTTGTCCTGAAATTTAGGGTCAAAACGTGCTGCATGAAGTTCAAAAATAGCCTTACGTTCAATAGCTTGAGGAAAACCAACATAGAAAATCTTATCAAAGCGGCCAGCACGGGTTAATTCAGGGGGTAAAGCATCCAAACGGTTAAGGGTAGCTAACACAAATACAGAAGACTTTTTCTCCTGTAACCAAGTTAATAAGACCCCTAAAACCTCTCTAGTTTTAGATTCTTCTCCTTTACCTTCAGCTTCAAAAAACTTATCAAACTCATCAAAATAACAAACTAAGGGGGCAGCCGCTTCCAGACGAGAAAGTAAATTTGATAAATAAACAGCACCATGAGCTTTGATTTTATCTATCCCCACAGTTACCAGGGCAAACTGAAGACGGTTAGCAATTAATTTAGCCACAAAACTTTTACCTGTACCTGGAGGCCCCGCCAATAACCAACCTTTAGGTAAAGGAATTTGACGTAAACGAGCTTGTGGTGAATAATCTAATTGTAAATGAGAAATAGCCTCTTTTAACAAATCCATGCCTCCTACTTCAATCGTCGAAGGGGTGGGATTAAGAGCTAATCCTAATGCTTGAAAACGCTCAATTTTATAGTTGAATAAAGCTTGTGTAATCGGAGTTTCTGTTGCTTGAGCAAGTCGCACCCCTTGACAAATTTCCTCACGACATAACCCTAATCCTGGTAATAATGAAGCTGTTTCTAAACCTAACTGTTGAGCCAAGTTTTCTAAGTCTTTAATCGTCGGTATTGGCAACATCAAAACCGGAATAATAGAAGTAAGTTCCCCCTTTAATGATTCCCCTTCTGTCTCCAAAAAGATGAGATATTTATCAGTTCCTTTGAGATTATTAAGAACTTCGATTAACAAAATATTTAGAGATTGTTGCTGAATCAATTGAAGACCATTCTCAATAATGAGAATTCCCGTTTGATGAGTTTGCTGCCAAGTTAATAAAATCTCCTTAATATTTAAAGTATTTTCCGTAGATTCTAAGGACAAATCAGTCTCAAAAAGTAAATAATTTGGCTCTAAATCAACCCAAGTTTGTGCTTCAGATAAACTTTGAAACTGTTCAAATGCTAAATGCCATCGGAAGTAAGTATGACCCAAAGAAACTAGCCAATTTAAAACATTAGTTCGTTCAATGAGAGGAGATTGCAGACATAAAGATTGGTAAGTTTGAAGTAAGGGAAGAATTGGTTTAGTATACATATTTTAGCGTCCTTTGACACGGTTAACTTGTTGTGATGAAGGTTTCTGTATTTGAGTTAAGGCTTGTTTGATCAGGTAATTTAACTGGAGTACATCTTGTTGAGTTAAAGCAGATTTAACAGTGGAATTATTACCATTAACTTCCAAGAGAACTTGCTGATCTGAAAAACGATTGATCCTCATGTATTCACCTTTTTGATCAGTCTTTATTCCGTAACCTTTAACGTTAATTGTTTCGAGAGCAGAGCTAGTTTTTGCGATAAGCTCTTTTAAACTTTTTACCACATTTTGAACATCTGGCAGCCTTAGATTATCTGATGTTATTGATTTTTTATCAATAACATTTTCCTTTTTTTCTAGGTTTATTTCCTTACTAACATCTCGATTTATTTCAGGAAAAGTTTGTGTTTTCTTATTAAAAGAACTGGTCAAGATTATGTCAGGTTCAGGTTGAGAAGAAGATGAAACTCTAAATATTGGTTCAGGTTCAGATTGAGAAGAATCTGGAACTTGAAATATTGGTTCCGGTTCAGGTATCGCTTTAAAAACAAACTGAGAATGCTTGACAAAAAAGTTAGGATCATCACGAAATGTCTTCAATAATTTCAAATCCTCTTGATGATTTGAGTTTAAATTAACTGTATCAATTTTAACCCCTAATACTCCCCTATTCTGAAAACTTAGTAACAAAGAGCCTTGTGAATCTTTTAATTGATAATGATTACCTTTTCTTTCTAGATTATAATCAGTTCCAGAAAGTTTTGTGTTCTCCCCCATCATCTCTTTAGCAAAATATTTCAAATTAGCTGCATACTGAATATTTTGGGCTTTTTCATCATACTTTTGTTTTCTATCTTGCCACCATTGTTGCACAGAATTGACAGAATTTTTTACTAATTTTTGCCAACTTTGGGGATCTTTAGGCTCTCGTTTTTGTTCAAGTTGCTGATATTGTAGAATTAATTTAGCATAATCTTGATTAATCTGTTGAGATTCTAATAAAGTTGACTGTGATGTTTGCAGTTGTAGACTTAATTGTTGATTGAAATTTTTCGCTTCTTCTAATAACTGTTGCTGTTGTTGAAACTGTTGACTTATTTGCTGATTAACTTGAGTTAAATAAGTCTTGGTTTCATTGTCAGGTAACTTAGACAAAGCACGATTAATCGCCTCAAATCCACTGAGCTTTTTTTTAGGTTGAGAAGATTTAAAAGCATTGTGTAAAACTGTCCCCTGCTCATCGGTTTCTAATAAAGGTTGACGTTTAATTTGTCCATTTTGTGAGGTGACTTTTTCTCCCTTAATATTGGCTAATTCAGTCACCTTATTGCCAACATCTTCCTGAATTAATGCTTGAATTTTACCATAGTCTTCCCAAGTTAAATTATTGTGACTATCACCTAATTTTTTCTCTCCATTTATGGTAATCTCTAAATTGTTCAATGATAAAGGATATTGGGTCTTATTTTGAACAGTAGATGATAAATTATTATCAGATTGTTTCTGCTGTTGTTTAGGAGATGATTCATTATTTATAGACTCATTCCCTTGCTGCTGATTATTCTTGTTTTCCTCTTTCTCATCTTTTTTTTCTCCTTCTAATTTCAATAATAACTTTTCAATTAATTCCATAACTAATTGAGCAATTTTTAGAGCTTGTGCGGCTGATTGTTGTTGAATTTGTTGAGTTTCTTTCGCGTCGCTAGAACTAACAGGGGTTACAGTTTCCATTGTTTTCTCCTTATTAATTGATAAAGAATTAATTAATAAATCCTAATTGTTGTTGAAGTGCTACTAAATTTTGTAAGCGATTAAGAACCACCTTACTGCCAATACTACAAAAGCCCATTTCACCATCAAGAAATACCCCTAAATACCAAGGGTCATAATCTTCAGTACGCTCATGTTCTTCGACGTATTCACCATTAATTATGCCGACAATGACTCCATATTGGTCAAAAAACTCTAAGGTCTGAAATTGATAATATTCAGAAAAAGCTGGTAAATTTTGAGCTTCATTTAATTGTTGTTGAAACAGATTTTGATTCATCATATACCTCCAAAAATAAATAATAATTAATCAGCAAAAGGATCAATTGGCCCCGATGAATTACCCTTCGATAATTCTGGTGGTAAAGGAAACATTTCCTCCGCTAATTTTCGCCTTTCTTCAAACTGACGAGAACGCACCTCATCAGAAATAGCATCAGAGCGTAAATTAACCAAATTTTCTTGAATTTCTGTCCACCGAGTTTCCGCCCAAGCTTGTTCTGCTAAATCAGCTTTAGATAGCTTAAAATCAGTTAAAATAGGAATGTAAGCCTCTTTTCCTCGCTTAAAAGCCGGACTAATTCTAACCGCCCTACCTGTAGGCAATTTAGCAAATTGAGCAGCTTCAAATAAAGCCCGTTTTTGCCGATTATCAGAAGTAGAACGAGAATTACTACCTTTCCCTCGTGACCGAGATTTTGTATGATACTCAACCTCAAATTCTCCTAACAGTTCAGAAAAGGCTTTATTCGACTCCCCTTCTTGGGGGTTAAAGAGAATTTTAGTCGCAGTTCCCCCAAAAATGACCCTAGCTAAATCATCCCCATAGCGTTGTTTTAATTGGGCATAATTTTGAAAAGCAATAGTACCACAAAAGCCGTCTTCTCGGTTCTCATTAAACCAGTTATGTAACTGAGGCAAATAAAGGGTAGGAATCTCATCTAAAAACACCATTAACGGGTCAATTCGGGGTAAAGTTCGTGATACATTCCGTGAGACAATCATGTGGAGAACAGCAGCTAATAAAGGACTGACAATATCCCGATTATTACGGTCTAACCCAAAGAAAATAACCTCTTTACCATCCAAATCTAAAGGCAAAGTAGACTGACCACAAAACGCCCCAATAAAGTCTTTTTTCATGAAGTATTGAAACGTCCTTTGTGCCGTCCCAATAATAGAAGCTTCCGTCTCAGGAGAATTAGAAACAGATATAATTTGATCAAGAGGTCGCATGGTCCAAACATTAAATTTATTCTCACTACGGGCCAGTTCTAACCGTTTACCTAAACTGGGTAAAGAGAGAATAGCAGAAGCCAACATTAAATCACACATTTCCGGTTTTCCGGCCTGATTTGCCGTAGCTTTAGTTAATAAGAAAACCCCTTGAGTCAAAGAAGCACCTGCTTCTTCAAAAAACTTATCACCTCCCCCTTTACCTCCTGATAAATCCGTGTTTTTAGTAATAACTTGGGCTAATTGTCCTGCGGCCACGGCATCCTCTTCATCCTTAAGAAAATCAAGGATATTACAAGTATCAGATTCTGGGTATCCAGGGGCAAAGATTCTCGCCCCATAATGACGTTTTAAGGCATAAGCAAACGCCCGTTTAGTTTGAGCAGGATATTTAAAATCATAGATAATTGTGGGGAACCCCTGGTCAAAAGAAGACTGCATAAAACGGTCTAAAACTGACACCGTTTTCCCAGAACCGGCCCCACCAACCACAGAACAACCCCGTTGAGCATCAGGAAACCAATAAGTTTGTTTGGCCGGAGGTTTTGATGATAGTTTCAACCCTTGTTTTAGCCACTCAGATTCTAACTTATCCTGGACAATTTGCGGAGTTCCAATATATAAAGCAGCACTATTACGTTCCGGTTGCTTAATTTGTTTAATCGCTTTATTTTTAGCGGCAGTTTCTTCAGCTTTTCCTCCCCAATAAGAAGTGGCTAATTTGCCCTTTTTCTGACCGCCCATTGACAATAAAGCAACCCCACCTAATAATAAGATCATCATTCCCATTTGTGGGGTAATCCCTGATGGCAAAGAAGTCAAAGAAAAAGAAGGTTCTGTTGACGGTTCAATTTTAATTAAATATTGCTCTTGTAACATGAAATTAACTCCTTATCAATTATCAATTATCAATTTCCCAAAAAGAGCCAATCTTGTTCTTGAAAAGTCATAAAAGGAAAAGGGCCAATACCATAAGGAGAACAGCCTAAATTAATCCATCCACGCTTACAAATCCGAAAATATAAATCAGTTTCAACCGTCCCTGAAGCTTCATAAATATCCCCAATGACCACTTTAAAACCAGAACCAAAAGGATGTCTTCCTGTCGGTTCAACGCCTCCAAACATTGACCCCAATAAACCATTACCACCTTGAACTTTTTGAGAATTACCAGAAACCCATTGTTTCCCCAACATTATGGCTTTAACTAAAGAACCAATGGTTTGAAATTGAATCACCCCAAAATCCTGTAAGGATAATCCATGAACATCAACAGTCCCCAAATTTTGAATTTGATTAAGATTGAAGTTTTCGGCCCCAAAGCCTTCACTAATATCCCCTAATTGAATGATAGTATCAAATCGTTGACCAGCTTGCCAAGAACGATTAGGGTTAAATCCTAATTGTTGAATAATCTCCCCCGATAATTCGATGTTTCCTGCCGATTTAATCGGAGGAAAGCTACTAAAACTCATCGGCTTAACATCAGGAATTTGGGCAGTATTTTGAGCATTAGCTTTGGCTATTAGTAGAAAAGATAATACCCAAAATATTCCCCATCCTGTGGCAAAAAAGTAAAGAAAAAAGCCCCATTTTTTTAAAGTTGATGTTTTCATCTTCCTAAAGCCTCCAATTTATTAACAAGTGCTAGAGAAATTCCGGCTTTTTGTGCTGCTGTTTCTTTCGATAAACCCGATTCTAAATAACCAAGAAACAAGTTGATTTTTTGAGCTAAATTCCCTCCTTTTTTTAATAAGTCTTGTTCTATTGCTGCTTTAACTCCCCTCGAAAACCGAGCCGTTGTTAATACCAAAGGTTCAGTGGATTTAAACTCATCACCCTTGACTGTACTCGGATTATGAGAAATAACTTCAAAGACTAATTTACTAGCCTTATTCGCTTTAGTAATACGAAATAAATAGAGATTTGTGCCACCATTTCCTTTCGTAACTACCGTTAATAAACTTTGGTGAGTTTTAGGTAATCCTGGAATCGGTAAATCATTGATGCGCCGTAAATAGATTAAACTAGCATTAGACTGCTGACAATTCCCACCAGAAGACGGTAAACCCGATAAACAACCATCCGCATCAATCACCACAAAAGAGGGATTATCTAACCAAACTTTTTGTATTGTTTCCCCCGAAGGAGCAAAATTAATGCTAACCCCCGAACCGGGTGCTAAAGGGATATTGAGCGGACTCAGTTGCTTAGTGGTACCATTATGACTAGGGATCGTTTGCACCATATCTGAAGCAACCGCTTTTAGACTATTTCCCCATAAAATCCCTTGATTAATTCCGACCATTCCAATAGCGAATAGGAATAAATTAAACGGAACAGAAAACGTTCTTAATCTTAAATTACTCGACATAATTCTTATCCTAAATTCAAACATTTTTCCCCTAACCCCTAACCTTACTTTTCACGGGATCTAAAGGGATCTTGAGTTACTGCTTTGAGGCAGGGGGCAGGAGGCTCCGAGGCAGGAGGATAGATTAGGGAGAAGGAGGGAGGAGAGGAAAGAGTGCTATAATAAACCATTACTTCAAACTTCTGCCTTCAAACTTCTATCTATGAGTTATAGCATTAGGCTCTTTAAGAGAACTAGATACACAGTTAATCATCGCAAAAGAGGTAAAACTAACTTTCCCTGAGTTATTTAGTCCAGTTTTAGAAGAAGTGGATAGAATGCAAGGAATTTTAGTTTCTACTATTCAAAAGTTAAAGTCTTGAATTTCCCTCCTGCCTCCTGCCTCCTGCCCCCTGCCTCAGACTAGGGGGTTGGGGACTTAATGATATGTGGGTTGATTTCGTCTTATAATCGGTTGTGTTCGAGGGATGATCCCTGTTTCTGTCATTTCCTCGTGATCATCAACTGGGGAAATAGCTGTTCCCACATCGGGATTTTTACCATTCGTTTTGCCGCCGTAACTACCCAACATGGCCAAGGTATTCCATCGGGTTAAGGGGTCAACCGTTTGAATACCCATCGAACTCGAAGATTTAGATGGATTAACAGACCCTTTAACGGAATTAGGCATATTTCTCTGAGTCACCCTCATGGGTTGAGGAGAAACAGTGGTCACTCGTTGTACAGAAGGGGAAGAAGACCTTGGTTGAACGGCAACGGTTTGATACGTTTGAGGGGTTGTCTTGGTTCGATTCGACCCTGGAGCCGAATTAGAAACAGAGTTAGAAGATGGTTCAGCCTTAACTAATTGGGTTTGAGGTGTCCCTTCATCGACTTTTTTCTTCGCCTCACTCAACTGCTTTTCTTGACCCGCTAAAGCCGCTTCTGCCTTAAGTGCGGCCATGGTTTCCTCTGGTGATGGCCCAGTGTCTTCTTCGGTTTTGGCCGCTTCTTGATTATCATTAGTTTGAAGGGAGGGGGTACTGGTCAAATTGGTCATGACCGCCAAAAAAGCTCCAATACTCAAAAAAACAATCCCTAGCTTGTTTTTTTGTTTGTCTAGCCATGTGTTTCAAGACATTCTGAGTAATGACTTCAGCTTGAGCCAAATCCGCATCTAAGCCAATCTCATTTACCTGCTGTTTAATAGCATCTCCTGTGTTTTTAATGTTATCTTGACCGGCTTTTGATAGGGTTTCTGATGCTAAGATTTCAGCCAGAATGCGGTCAAACTCATTTTGTTCATCCCATCCTTCATGGCCTTCGATCACTTCTAGCTCTTTCCTGATTTCAAAAGGGTCAGGAATCCCTAATACTCCCAAATCATTTAAGCTAGGCAAATTAGCCAGTTCTTGATTTAAACTTTGTCGTAATTTAGCTTGTAAATTTTTCCAGATTTGGTCAAATTTTACGTCAACTGAAATTGAATAATTACCAATTTGAAAGCCAAATAACCCCCAACTTGGTAAAGAAACTAAGCCAATTAAACTGACCGATATAGTCCCCATAATTAAGACCTTCTTAATAAACATGATGGTTCATTCCCTCATAATTAAAATTGATGTTAAGCCACTAATTGCTTCAAATAAACTTGAGAGAAATCAAGCAACCCCTTCACTTTGTCATTTGATTGTTTCAGGTAACGTTGACGTAAAGCCGCTTCTTCTGAATTATTAGCCGCTAAAGAAAGCAAGATATCCGAAGGATAAAACCTGACGGGAACATAGCAACCATCATCATCTAACAGCCATTGAGAATACCGCCCCTGTTTATTGACCCCATAACCCGTATTGGGTTGTAATAATCCAGGAGGATAGCCCATCCAATGCTCATAAGCTTCAATCGCCCCTGGTTGCACCTTGCCAATGATGCGGGTAGACATATTGGCAAAAATCTTTTCCCCCGCCACGGATTTGCCGATAGAACCGGGTTCTTGGGCATTTAAAACCACCCGTATCCCTGATTTAGCCCCCGCCGCAAAATGTTGACCCATCATGCGGGCTAAACTATCATATTCAAAGAGAATTGGAGCTTCATCGGCAAAAATGATGCTTTTTTCAAACCCCAAGCTCCGGCGGGCAGCAAACAAATTAAAGACCATGCCAATAACCGCAGCATCCAAATTATTGCCCAAACCCCGTAACGCTACCACCTGCATCATTTTTTCTGTGGCAAAACTGGTGGGACGACTGAGAATTTTGCCCACTTTCGTCTCTTTCCAACCCATCATCCGTAATTTGATGTATTTTAAAGCTTTAATGGTGGATTCATCCGCATCAATTAATTCCAGTCGTTCAGGGGAACAAAACTGCAATAAATCCTCTAAAACGGGCATTGACTGCCAGGCGGTTGTTCCTAGTCCTTTGATACAAGCGATCGCAAAGCGATTGGTAATCTGTAAATCCTGATAAAATTGCCGAATAATCAATATTAACAGCGTTCTAACCCGTTCAGGGTCAATCTCTGTGCTATATTGTTCTTTCCCGGCAAATACGAGAAAAAACAACACTTCTAACAAATATTCTTGATAAGAAGCCAGTCTTTCTTCTTGGATTTTCGGGTCTAATCCCCTTAAATTAGGGGGTTCGAGGATATTGCAACCTTGGAGGGATGACCCAATATCAAAATAACTGCAATAATGACTCAAATAGCCACAAAAGTCGCTAAAAGTCCCAGTTCCATCATCCTTGGGGAATTCTAACACCGTCGCCGGGATATTATGGGCCAAGGCTTGGGCTAAAATCTGTGCTAAGGTCAAACTTTTACCACTACGAGTTGTGCCAAAGACCCCCACATGACGCAGTTTGTGATATAAATCGATGTAGACAGGATTGCCCCCTTCTTGGGAAATAAACTCAATGCCCCGATCATCAATAATCGGCGTTTTGCATAAAGGCATCATGCCAGGGACTTCATTCGTTTGATAGGTTTGCAACCGTTTAAAGGGTTTACTGAGAAGCTTATCCCACGTCATCTGTGGAAAGGTTTCACACCAAACTCGCCAGGCATATTCCGTTTCCCTTACTAACCAACCTTGACGGGCAAAAGAAGCAATAAAATTACTGCAAGCATTGTCTAAGTCTTGGGTATTGCGACGATGAATTAACACCACCGTCGCGGTATGTAAAGGGATATTCCCTTCAATTAATGAGGCTTGTGCTTCAATGGTTTTTTGTGCCTTAAGTTGGGCCCCCACATCCACATCATTCTTTTCTGAAGCTAAAGCAGCCGCCACATGAGATTGTTTGGTTAAACTGCGTAACTTCTCACGCATCAAGCGTTCATTACCCCGTTGCAACTGGCAGAAAATCTCCGTATCATAGCAACGATCCTTACTCACCACCTCCCATAAATATCGTAATTGATCTCCTTCATCTGCCCAACCATCAGGTTTATCAGCAAACAATAAAACCCCAATCTGTTTGTTATTTACCTCAACGGTTTTTCGTTTCCCATTAGGAACGGAAGATTCCGATTCCATCAACTGAGAAATAAAGTGAACATTGGAGTTAACATCTTCCGTAAAGTTTTTGCCATCATAAATAATCCGATAGGGAATTTTACGAGGGGCTGTTTCATTGAAACGACTCCATAAATTAGACCATTCTTCGGAGTCAGAAATCGGTCTTATTCCTAACTTGAGTTGTTGGGATAAAATCTCATACCATCGTTGATACCCTTCTCGATAAGCGGTTTTCAAAATAAGTTCAATCTTTTGCTTTTGATGTTCTTTATATTGTCCCGTAAACATCAACCAATACCCTTCAAAAGACTGTAAACTTTTCTCAATCCAATCTGAAGCTTTTTCCTCCCCATCTTCAATGGTATAGGTGGCATATAAACGCAGAAAACTTTGCTTTCGAATGCCTTCTTTTGTCAGTTCTTGAGTGCGTTTTCTTTCTGAGCCAATTACCAGAGCTAATTCTGGTTCTAAACCTTTTAAATTCCTCAATTCTTGTTGTCTTTGAACATCATTGGCAAAAGTTCCAAAATGAACCGTTAAAGTTTCCCCTTTCGGTAAATCCTTCAAACCATTTTCTAATCGGTATAAGGTATTGGCAAATTCTTCCTCACTTTGTAAAGGAGAAATGCCCCCACATTCAAAACCAAAGACAATGCGATAACTCTCTTTTTTGGGTTTTTTAGAGTAAACTGATAGATAAATCTCCGGCTGATACAGCAAATAATACCAATAAAGGAAGCTTTAATGGCTGCTTCCAATCTTCATCGTCTCTTCCTGCTTGAATGGCTTTAACCACCCCATAAAGGATATAGCCAAGCATTAAAGCTTCCATTGCAGAGGTGGCTAAATTAACAGCATCGATTGCCGTCCCGGCATAGGTAGTTCCCGTGAACATACCATTAATTTTTGTTCTAACATTATCAAAAAATAGGGCATGGGACGGCAAAATCAGACTATCAAACAAGTAAATACCCGCCAATAAAGCCGTTAGTAATGGCATCAAGCCATACTTGGATACCCAAGTTTGTAGTCGAAATATTTTCTTGTTGGTATGACGACTAAATACCAAATAAACTAACAAGAGAAAGCCCCATAAAGAGACGGATAGGACTTCCATTCTGCTGTTATTTGAGTTAAACAAACTCATCCCAATGCTGACTGATGTTAACCCTAACAACTCGTCAATCACAACTGCTTTGGATAAAAGTGAGGGGAATGTCAGGAAAGTTCAGAAATTATCAAGGCATAAAAACTTAAATACTTTGATGATTTATGATGATAATCGCAGTCAAGATCAATTGGAACTTAGTGAACTGCTTGGCGAAGATTTCTGAGCGTTGTACTTTAGTGAAGCTCCAATATCCCGTACTTTTTACTCCACCACTTTTCATCTTTGGTCATAAAAAAAGCAACATCTTTATGACGAGTATCTTTAGCTCCTTTAGAATTAGAGCAACGCAGCATCACTTTATCTTGATCATCTTTAGTATAGGAATATTCTTGAAGGGGTTTGTTACACACAGGACAGAAAAATTGGGTAAGTTGACCCCCAGAATCCGGTTTGGACTCCCCAGGTTGTACCCATTGATCAAGTTTGGCATCAAAGAACATCACCACATCGCAGCCGTCTTCACACTTAAGGAAATAAGGAACCGCCAACTTCTTAGACTTAGACGGAACTTTACTCAGGGTTTTCTGGCATTTAGGACAACAAACATCAGATTTTTCTCTAGTTTTAGAAACAGAGGAAGTAGAACCATTAGCGGGTTTTCCGCCTAAAGCTTTCCAAGCTTTATCTAACGTGGGGTCAAAATACTCCCGATTCCAAGTGGTTAAATAGGTTTGCCAATCTTGTTGTCCAGTGGCGATCTCATCAAGAGTCGATTCCATTTTAGCCGTAAACTCAGCCTGTAATAACTCAGGAAGCATCTTCCCTAAAAACTCATCAACTTCCAGTCCAAGGGGCGTAGGATGCAGTTTTCCCTTATTTAACTTGACATATTCTCGTTGTTTAAGGGTTTTAACCGTAGGAGCATAAGTAGAAGGGCGGCCAATCCCCTTGCGTTCCATAGCCTGTACTAACTTAGGTTCAGTATAACGGGGTGGTGGTTGGGTTTGTTTTTGATCATGACCAGCTTCATTAAGATTAAGAGGTTGTCCCTGTTGCACAGTGGGTAAAACTGAATCATTGCTAATGTTATTCCAATATTTGGTATAACCTTTAAACTGAAGCACTTGACCTCTAGCTAACCACTGAACTTCACCCGATTGCGTCATAATTTTGGTTTGTTGAAGACGGGCCGAAGCACACAACGAAGCAACAGAACGCATCCAGATCATCAAATATAATTGAAATTGTTGGTCATCTAATTCTTGTTTTAACTGAGTAGATGGGCGATTAATGTCAGTGGGACGAATGGCCTCATGGGCCTCTTGAGCATTCTTAGCTTGACGATGTTTAACCTGTTTTGGAGGAAGATTTTGAGGATCTTTAGCTTGTAACCAAGCCCTAACCGACTGACAAAACTCATCACTCAAGGCAGTTGAATCCGTCCGCATATAAGTAATTAACCCTTGTTCGTAAAGGTGTTGTGCCACCTTCATTGTGGTTTCAGGATTCATTTTTAAGCGTGACCCGGCGGCTTGCTGTAAGGTAGAAGTGGTGAAGGGGGCCGGGGGTTTACGCTGTACCGTTTTTCCCTCCACTTGTAGCACCGTATGAGGTTTGGAGCGGGCGATCGCCACTAAGCGATCTGCCTCAGCTTCAGACAGAACCCTACTTGATTCAACGGCCAAAGTCTCCCCCCCGGCATCATCATCAGTCTGAGGAGTTTGAGAGTCATCAGACAAGGGTTGTCCCTGTTGCCCCAAATAAAAAGCACGGAAACCTTCTTTATAATCAACCCAGACTGACCAGTAATCAATCGGTTTAAATTTAACGATTTCTCGTTCTCTGTGGCACAGTATGTGTAAAGCTGCTGATTGTACCCGCCCATTGGTGTCAACTTAACGGTATAGCCTCCCAAATTTGTTGAGTGAGAGCGACTTTTTCTCGGTGTCGCTTTCGCTCAGCTTTAACCAAACCAAATAGTTTAGCTCGTTCAACCAAATAGCTGACTA
>NZ_JAYGHP010000030.1 GCF_034932065.1 Crocosphaera sp. UHCC 0190 | reverse complement strand
GATATAACTGAGATTTTAAAAATTAAAAAAATAATTAATATTTAAATAATACAAGGGTAGATCATGCTATTTTTTATAGAAAAAACTCAAGGATTATGCAGCAATTTGCAAACCACTTGAGTCTAAAATATTACATTATAAGCTTAATTGTCGATCATAAATCATTTCCTGAGCTTGATTGGGAAGCAGAACCAGAAGAACTTTGAGAAGAACCATCTGATAAAATACGATTCATCGAGAACCCTGTAACGTGGACATCAGCATCTTTACCAATAGCATTGGCAGTTACTAAATAACTAGCCATTAATAAATACCCTGGCTCATTCGTCAACAATGTAACGTTTGATAATGAATTCTCAATGCCCCCGAAGACTCCTCCTTGCTCGGAAAATCTTTGCCAATAATCTAAATCAGAAATAATCATGACAAATCCCTACTATCATAAGAATAGCCTTTTGAGTTTATTAAACAGAAAGCTAGTTCAGTCTCATCTCTTTTTAACTGTAATTCGACTGAACTACGCTTTCTGAAAGCATAATCACAATAGCCATAACAAAGGCTCAAATTATTGTGATTATAGCCAACTCCTATTGACTAGGAAGCAAAAGAACTATTGGCAGATGCTGCTGAAGCTGCATTAAAGGGAATGGGCCCGATTGGAGTCAAAATCAAACCACTATTAGTATTGGTGGCTGTGACACTAGATGTAAGTGAAGAAACAACACCAAGAGAAAGAGCAGAACCAAGAGCGGTTGAATAAGCAAAACCACCTTCTACTTGGTTAACTTCAACTTCTTGTAAGTAATTAAGATCAGAAATAAACATTGGTTTTTCTCCTTGAATTAACTGTTATTTTTGAGTTTCTTGCTAAGGAATTAAGAATCAACTCCTTACACTATTTACTATAACTACTTTGGTTTTTAGTTGGTTGCCAATTTGGCAGTTTTAGTTATTTTTTTTTGAATTATTAAATAATTTTAATTGAAAATATTTTTTTTAATATGTTGCCAAACTGGCATTTTTTTAGAGCATTAATATTAAAAAAATGTCAAGTGAATAGAGTATGTCATTAATGTAGGGGTCAACGGCCGTTGACCCCTACTTCTGCCCCGTAAGCTCTTACACTTACGCACAAAACCCGCTTGCGCGGGCTTATCAATAAAATTTGAGGCAGGAGGCAGAAGGCAGGTGTTCAGCTTGCTAATGTACCGTTCGGCTGAAGCTCACGGCGAAGCCTCATGAGTCAGGGAAACGCTATATACTATGGCAATCATAGGACTGCTATATTCTGCGGTTAACGAGAAAACCAGGAACTTCTCAAGCCCCCACCAATAGTTGATGCTTGACAATCCACTGTTTCTAAATAGCTAATATCCTTAATTTTATTGGTCTTATTCTGAGATTTTGCCTCTGGGTTTTGGTGATTTTGCTGCTGATTAGAGCTATTTTGATGTTGTAAGCAATTATCTTTAATTAAACGATTGTAGGTTCGGTAAGGCATATAATGTAGGGGATTATAGCCCGCAGTTTGTAAAATCAACACACAAGCCCAGGAATATTTACCTGCCAGAATGGCATCAACAATTTTCTCAAATTGCTGTTCTGTCATCGTTTTGGTTTGTTGGTTATACACTGATTGAGACATGAGAAAACACGATCCTAAAATAAGATGTTTTAAAAGGGAAAAAACAACAGTGGAAAAATACCCAAAATTTAAAGATTGATTCCATCTTTTTGCATTTGCTTGATGGGATCAAGCAAGACATCGATAATGCGACGACGGCGAATAATAATGTCAGCCGTAACGGTTTGTCCAGGTTTAAAGGGAACAACTTTTTGATTTTCCATCACATGATCTCGTTCGAGTTTCACTTCCACCCGATAAAATTCACCTAATTTTTCATCAGATTTGGCATCAGCAGAAATTTCTGTGACTTGACCCGGAATCACACCATAATCTTGATAGGGATAAGCGTCTAACTTAACTTTGACGGGCATTCCCGGTTTAACAAAACCTGCTTCTTGAGTTGGAAGAACCGCAGAAACCACCAAAGGAGTTCCTTCTGGGGCAATTTCAGCAACAGTTTGCCCCGCTTCTAAGACTTGACCAGCATTTTTCAAGTTGAGGGATAAAACCGTGCCACTGACAGGGGCCCTAAGATATCTGTATTTCAGTTTGGCTTGGGCCGCTACCAACAGATTTTTGCTCTCGGCAATTTTGCCTTGAAGTTGGGTAATTTCTACCGCAAGCTGCTGGATTCTCTGGGAAGCTTCTAATTGCGCCCGTTGCGCTTCAGCTTTCTTCCCCGTTAACTCTGCCTGGGCCTGTTGAACACCTTGATAAGCAGTTAATAATTCCCCTCGATTTTCCGTAACATGAGATTGCAAATCTCGCATCGCTTGGTTGGCTTGAAACATTTGTTCATTGGCACTGGTTACTTCCTGGAGTTGACTGCTGGTAATGCGCTGCTCTGTTTCTCTGAGAGCTTGTTCGGCCTGAAAGATATAGTCTTGAGAAACAGCCCCCTCTTCTTGCAGGGGTAGCAGTCTGGCAATGCGCTCCTGATGAGCGATTTTCTCTGCTTGTAATTGACTGAGCTTTTCTTGAGCCGTACTAGAAAGGGGTTGTAAATCTCTTTGTCGTGATTGATAAGCCACCGCTTCGGTTTGCTGTTGGGCCAGCAATTGGCGAATGGTGGCAATTTTTTCTTTGGTATTGGCAATTACTGCTTGTTGTGCCTGTAGTTCCGCCGCAGAGATGGCCTCTGCGGTTTTAGCTTCTAATTGAATGCGCTCTTGTAAGGTTTGTTTTTGGCTGAACTCCAAATAGTAAGCGGTAATGGCTTGTTGTAGTCGCTCTATTTCTTTTTGGGCGAGTTCCGTGTCTAATTCCACGAGGAGTTGGCCGGCTTGAACAGTTTGTCCTTCTTTAACCGAAATTTGGGTGACTTTGCCTAATTCAATAGGTTGAATTTTGTAGGTTTCGCCTTCCGGGACTAACTTTCCTTGAGCTTTCCCTACTTCTTCAATGGTGCCAAACCAAGCCCAAGTCCCAAAGACTAAACAAAAGGCCATACCACTGAGAATTAACCACTGGGGTAGGGTGGCGGGGGGTTGATCTAATAGGGAATTGACGGGTAAAGACCAGTCTCTTGCACGCTCATCTGTACTTGGTTTAGGGAAGGAAATCGATGGGGGGGAGGTCATGGGTATGGTTGGACTACTTACCCCCCCATAAATTAAGGTGGCATCTTGAGTCACCCCACTTTCTCCTGGACTGGAAGCGGGTTGAGCCGCGGACAGCCCTTCAGGATTTTTGTTGAGAAACTTAACAGTTTCTTGTTGACCTTTGCTATATTTTTCTAACATTGCTAATCCTTGGTAATATTTGTCTATTTTTGTCAGGCTTATAGAGAAGAAATCAAACACAATTTCTTCTCTCCTTTCATTTTTTCACCACTAAAAAAATAACTAATGATGAGAAGAAAATATTTTTTTTCTCAACAGTGGTCAAACAAAATCTCAAAAATCTTTTACCCAAATTTCCCTTGTATTATGAGTAAAGTAGGTGTTTTAGGTTGAAATGTGAAGAGTTGATTCTTAAAATAAGCCTAACTTCCATAAATTTTATTGTCAACTAATTAGCAAAAAAATTTACAGTTGTTAAAATCTTATCAGTATTTTATCAATAAAATGTTACTATTATAAGTTTTACTTTAAAAGGAATGAGAGCAAATTTATAAAATTTACACATTTGGCATTTTTGGGGCGGCGAATCTGCTAGAAACTCTTTAGAGATATGAAAATTTAATCAAAGTTTATTTACAGCAATGAATCAGTTTTGTATAATATGTCTATAAAAAAGCAAAGCTAATCACTGTATCTATGGACAGTTTGAGGCAATTAATCCCTGAAGTACCGATTAGATATAACTTTAAATCTGTTCAAGTCTTATCGATCAGAGACAATAATCGATTGGTATGAAGACTGAACCCTCTACCAAAGGCCGATCTAGTTAATTGAGTCGAGTTGCTAAAGCAGGTTGATGCTTAATCTGAGATAATCCCCATTAGCTTGACGGTCTGACAGATCCATGGTCGTCGTCAACAAAGCATTGGAGACTTTGACAGATATCAGAAAACCAAGGGAAATTGGACGAGGAGCAAATTATGCCGGAGAATAAGATCTACATGAATTCTAAAATCGTTGAAATAAAACAATTTGACTATCAACAATTAAATCAACAGACGCGAGAGCAGATTCAAGAACTAACTATTGATATCAAAAATAAACTGCGTCGCTGCGCTCAAGATATTGTGGAAATTGGCGATAATTTGTGCAAAATCAAAGAACAACTACAACATGGACAATTTCGCAGTTGGTTACAAGCGGAATTTGATTGGAGTGTTTCCACTGCCAATAAGTTTATGCAAGTTAGTCAAAGATTTAAAGTCGAAGAACTCCAAGAAGTTGAAATTGCTCCCTCTGCTCTTTATGTTTTAGCGGCTCCTTCAACCCCAGAAACAGTCCGTCATCAAGCTCTCAACCAAGCTAAACAGGGTAAAAATATCACCTATTCTCTTGCTAAAAAACTTGTTAAAGAATATAAAATATTTAAGGAAGACGAACAATCTATCATTGACACCAATTTTCAAGACAGTTCCCAGAATATAGTCATCGTTGAAGCAGAAGCAACCCGATTATCTTCGAGTCCAACTCAGGAAAATACTCCAGACTTTGTCCCTCAAATTTATAGTTTTTCTGACTTTACTTACTATTTAGAGCAAGAATGGCGACGGATGACCCGTGAAAAGCAAGAATTATCTCTAATATTATGTAAAATTTCCTTAAAAGAAACCAATCAATCAGGTACTTTAATTGAGCAAACTATGCAAAAGATCCCTGAGGGTTTAAGTCATGTGCTAAAGCGGCCAGGAGACTTTGCAGGGGAATATAACAATCAGCAATGGACGATGGTTTTACCTAACACTGATCAAGAAGGTGCTAGATGCGTTGGCCAAAGATTTTTAAATTGGTTTCTTGCTTGGAAAAAAGACTTAATTTTATCTAACCATAACTCAATTGTCCCCCTGTCTCTCCATTTGGGGATTGGAACCACAATTCCTAGTAATCAAAATTCTTATCATGATTTGATCAACATAGCAAAACGCGCTTTATTAGAACCTAAAAATCAAGTAGATAATCACATAGTCAGTAAGGAAGATAATTCTTGATAGCTCGGTCAATGGACGCTGTAAAACTTCATTGTTTATCGGATTTTATTGACTGTCAAGGCTCAATTCCTGACTTTTCTATCGATGATTGTTATGAAGGATTTTGTCCCCAAACTCAACAAATTTTAAGGCTTCCTCGCACGGCCCTAGCTGAAGCGATCGCTGTTGGTTTAATGAGAAAACTTACTCAGGATGCTCTCTATTCTCTAGAGGGTAAAATGTATGGCATCTTATTAGTGGAAACCTCATCAAAACAACAGGGAGTCTTAAAAGCATTTTCAGGGTTATTAAAGGGTCAAAGTTTGGTTACTGAGTGGGTTCCTCCCATTTCTGGAAGGGAGCAAATCGCCTTACAAGAAGCGGAAACTCTCCTTAAATTAGCAGAAATTAAACAGCACATTATCAACTTAGATCCCACCTTAGAAAAACAAGAGTATGAGACTTTATCTCAAAAATGGCAAACTCGTTTGGACAGTTTAACTATCATTCATCAGCAGCGAAAAGAACAACGTAAACAACAACGTCAGCTATTTTTAAATACCTTAGAAAAGGATGAGTTAAACAACGCTATTGAACAACTTAATCAAGCAAGTCGTCGAGATAAATGGGAGAAAAAGCAACTCAAACAAGAACGGGATAAAAGCTTACAATCCTTACAGGAAACCATCAATACAGCAGCAATAAAAATAAGCCAATTAAGACAAGAAAGAAAACAATTATCCCGTCAATTACAAGCTCAAATGCACGCTGTTTATAGTATAACTAACTTTGCGGGAAAATCCTATTCTTTACAAGATTTGTTACCTCATGGTTTACCGACGGGAACCGGAGATTGTTGCGCCCCAAAATTGCTGCATTATGCAGCGACACACGAACTAAAACCCCTCGCTATGGCAGAATTTTGGTGGGGGCCATCTTTGGGGGATAAAATACCCGGAAGATTTTATGGCCCCTGTCGGGAACGCTGTCAACCTTTAATGGGTTTTCTCTTGTCAGGTTTATCTTCTTTTGCTTACCATAATAATCTAAAAAGTGATCAGAATCTTCAGATAATTTATGAAGATAAATGGTTAGTTGCTGTTAATAAACCTGCGGGTTTACTGTCAGTACCAGGACGTTACAGTAATAATCAAGATAGTGTCTTAAGTCGTTTAAGCAATTTACTAACCGATGGCAAAAGTCTGATGACAGTTCATCGTTTAGATCAGGATACATCAGGAATTCTTTTATTAGCTAAAGATCCAGAAAGCCATCAAAAACTAAGTCAACAATTTGCCCAAAGAAAAGTATTTAAAACTTATGAAGCTATTTTATCAGGTTCTTTATTAATTAATCAAGGTATCATTGAATTACCCTTATGGGGAGATCCTAGGGATCGCCCCTATCAAAAAGTGGATTTTCTCAAAGGAAAACCCAGCATTACTAAATTTCAAGTAATCGGGAAAAAACAAAATTATAGTCGTGTTGAATTAATTCCTGTTACGGGAAGAACTCATCAATTAAGGGTTCATTGTGCTGATCTTCAAGGGTTAGGAATGCCAATTTTAGGGGACAAACTTTATGGCAATAATGATAATCAGAGTCGCTTACATTTACACGCAAGAGAAATTAAATTTGAACATCCTCAGTTACAAAAAATTATTCAGTTGCGGGTAGACACTCCATTTTAATCAAGTTAGAGTATCATGAAAATAATGTCAGTAAAACTTACAACAATGATTGAAACAAGGTTAGGGGTATCACCAGAAGATTCATGATTTTGATAATGTTTCTCAGGTTAACTCTCCCTTTCAGCTAATTCTAACCAGCGTTCGGTTGATTGATCAATTTCTTCAATTAATTGGGATAAACGTTCTGTTAAAGTTTGCATTTCCGCAAAATCACTGGGTGGATTACGATATAATATTTGTTCAAGTTCTTCTTTTTCTGTTTCCATTTTTGGGATTTTTTCTTCTAATTCTTTATATTCATATTTTTCTTTAAATGAGAGTTTACGAGTTTCACTCGGTTTAACTTTTTGTTCTGTTTTAGATTGCTCTTTACCCTTGACTTCTGCTTTCTTTTGTGCTTCTTTTTCCGCTTCTTTTGCTCGATCTTCGTCAGCTTTTTTATAGTCTAAATACACAGAATAATTGCCTGGATATTGTCGAATATTTCCCCCTTCTTCTAAAGAAAAAATCGTGTCAACTGTACGATCTAAAAAGTAGCGATCATGAGAAACAACAATCACACAACCATTAAAGTCTTCTAAATATTCCTCTAAAACCCCTAAAGTTTGTACATCTAAATCGTTGGTTGGTTCATCTAAAATTAACACATTGGGCGCACTCATTAAGACTTGTAATAAAAATAAACGTCGTCTTTCTCCTCCAGACAGTTTATGGATAGGTGCATATTGTTGATTCGGTGGAAATAGAAATCTTTCTAACATTTGGGAAGCAGTAATAACACTTCCATCAGAAGTTTTTACTAATTCTGCTACATCTTTTAAATAATCAATTACCCGTTGATCTTCATTGACTAATAAGTCTTCAGAATGTTGATCAAAATAGCCAAAATGAATGGTAGGGCCAATCTCAACTGTTCCAGAATCAGGGGTAATTCTTCCGGTTATAATATTCATTAAAGTTGATTTTCCTGCCCCATTTGCACCGATAATTCCTACCCGATCTTGAGGATTAAAAATATAAGTAAAATCCTTAATTAAAACTCGTTCGTCATAAGCTTTCTTAATAGTATTTAATTCAATAACTTTTTTACCAATACGACGATTTGCTGTCGTTATTTCTACCTTCCCTTGTGCTTGTTTAAACTCCTTCTCCCGCATTTCTCCAATGCGATCAATACGGGCTTTTTGCTTGGTACTTCTAGCTTTTGGTCCTCGTTTTAACCATTCTAATTCCCGTCTTAAGACCCCCGCGTGTTTCTTTTGACTACTAATTTCTGATGCTTCTGCTTCCGCTTTCTTCTCTAAAAAATAAGCATAGTTTCCTGCATATTGATAGATATCACCTTGATCAATTTCGATGATACGATTCGTCACTTTATCTAAGAAATACCGATCATGAGTAATTAATAATAATGCCCCTTGATAACGGTTTAAATAACTTTGTAACCATTCAACAGATAAAGCATCTAAATGGTTAGTGGGTTCATCCATTAATAATACATCAGGTTCCGATAATAACCCAGAAGCTAAAGCAATTCGTTTACGATAACCTCCTGATAAATCTCCAATTTTTGCCTCAAAATCTTCAATCCCTAATTGACTTAAAATAATTTTAGCGTTAGTTTCTACATCCCAAGCTTCTAAACTTTCAATTTTTTGTGTAACTTGAGACAAACGGGACATTAAACTATCAGTATCTTGAGAATTATGAGCTAGTTTATGAGAAATTTCTTCATACTCTCTTACTAAGGCCATTTGTTCCCCACAGTCCGCAAAAACTTGTTCTAAAACCGTGCAATTTTCGTCTAAATTAGGTTGTTGAGGTAAGTAAACAATTTTTGACCCTGAGTTTACCCATAAATCACCCCCATCAATGGGTTCTAATCCTGCTATCATCTTTAATAAAGTAGATTTTCCTGACCCATTTGTGCCAATTAAACCGACTTTATCCCCTTCATCAAGGCTAAAAGTTGCCTCTTTTAAAATCTCTTTAATACCAAAGTCTTTCTTAACTGATCTTAGGGTGAAAATTGTCATCTAGCTAGTCCTTATTTTTCCTGTTTTAATTCCAACAAACCAACCGTTCCCACGAAAAAAGTATAAATGCCATATTTGAGGGGATTTTGGCCGCCTAATGCGGTATAATAAGCCGCGATTAATGCTTCCACAAAATGGGAACCTAGGGCTACTCGATCTAACCAAAAAATAAATCTCAAGCCATCAGGAATTATTAATCCCTTATAATGGGCATAGAGGTTCCCTAATTCCCAAATAATCGCCGTAGAAATCAGAATAGTAGAAATAATTTTAATTAGCCGTATAATAGATGGAGATAAGGGTTTAAGTGAGATAACTTGAGCTAAATTAGAGATCATTCGGTTGACATCAATAATAATTCGATTGCTCATCTATGATAGTCAATTTTCATCAAATTAACCAGCATTTTTTCCGCTCCGCCCTGAGTCTTCTCATGGGTTCTCAAAAAAAGTGGTTATCTGAGACAATTGACTGGCAACAGGAAATTGCCACCTTTCAAACCTCAGACTTTTCCTATCCATCTTATTACACTTTAGCCAATTTTCATGGCATTGAAGGAGGCTATCTTAACCCCATCGCTGCCCTTACCTATGATATCGTAACTCCCTTGGCAACGCCCCCCAATGAACAATGGATTCGTCATTGTTTACTAAATGCAATCAAAATTAAACCCCAAAAAATTCTGGATTTAGGGTGTGGAACAGGGTCAAATACCATTATCTTAAAAAAGCGGTTTCCAGACGCTTTGATAGTTGGCTTAGACTTATCCCCTTATATGTTAATTATAGCTCAGGATAAAGCGCAACAAAAAAAATTAGCAATTCACTGGCAACAAGGCTTAGCTGAAGCAACAAATTTTCCGTCAGGTTCCTATGATTTAGTAACAATTTCTATGGTATTACATGAAACCCCAACAAAAATTTGTCAAGAAATTCTTCAAGAAAGTTTTCGTTTGCTGAAACCGGGAGGACAACTGATTATTCTCGATGCCAATCAAAAAAGATTAAGCAAAGCACAATGGTTAATTAAACTCTTTAAAGAACCCTATTCCTCTGTTTATTCCCAAGGCAATATTACCACTTGTTTAAATCAGGTTGGATTTCAACAAATTCTTAGTAAACCCATTTGGTGGATTTATCAAGTAACTGATGCTTGTAAACCAGTCACATCAGCACAAAAGCAAAGAAAAGATGAATAAAAAAGTCAGAAAAATGATATAATTGTATAGTGTATTTTTGAGCCTTGTATCCTAAATTATCCTTTTGAGTCCCTATGTTCTTTTTATTGGAAGTCGGTACAGAAGAATTACCCGCAGATTTTGTCGATGGAGCGATCGCCCAATGGCAACAACGAATTCCGGTTAGTCTCCAAGAGCATTTTTTAGAACCAGACTCCATAAAAGTTTATGGGACACCTCGACGGTTAGCCGTGTTAATTGCTGGACTACCTGAACAACAAAATGATCGTGATGAAATCATCAAAGGTCCCCCTGCTGCGGCTGCTTTTAAAGAGGGAAAACCCACAAAAGCGGCGGAAGGATTTGCTCGTAAACAAGAAGTAGATTTAAAAGATTTAGAAATTCGCCCCACGGAAAAAGGGGACTTTATTTTTATTGAAAAGAAAATAAAAGGTAAGGCAACAAAAGAAATTCTACAAGAATTAATTCCTACTTGGATTAATAGCTTAGAAGGTAGACGCTTCATGCGGTGGGGAGATGGAGATCTGCGATTTTCTCGTCCTATTCGTTGGTTAGTAACCTTATGTGATGATCAAGTTCTACCTCTAGAAATTGTTAATGGAAACAGCAGTTTAGCCAGCGATCGCCTCTCCTATGGTCATCGAATTTTACACCCTGACGCTATCAGTTTAACTCAAGCATCCACTTATGTAAAAACGCTACAATCAGCTTATGTAGAAGTTGACAAGAAACAGCGTCAGCAAATTATTGAAAAAGACCTTAAAAACCTTGGCAAAAAATTAGGTGGAACCCCTGAAATTCCGGCTGATTTATTAGCAGAAGTCATTAATTTAGTCGAATATCCAACAGCCGTTGCTGGCAACTTTGATGAAGAATTTCTTAGTCTACCCACTGAAGTCATCATAACCGTAATGGTGACTCACCAGCGATATTTTGCCGTTAAGAAATCCGACGGCTCACTATTACCTAATTTTATTACAATTTCTAATGGAGATCCCCAAAAATCAAAGATTATTTCCCAAGGTAATGAAAGGGTAATTCGGGCCCGTTTAGCTGATGCTCAATTTTTCTATACAGCAGACTGTGATCAACCTTTAGAAAGTTATTTACCCCAACTAGAAACTGTCACCTTTCAAGAAGAATTAGGAACCATTCGTGACAAAGTTGATCGCATTATGGATATGGCCCAACAAATTGCTGATTACTTAAAAATCACTCCCAAACAACGGGAAGAAATTGAAAGTACCGCCCTGCTGTGTAAAGCTGATTTAGTCACACAGATGGTCTATGAATTTCCCGAATTACAAGGGATCATGGGGCAAAAATACGCCTTAGTAAGTGGGGAATCAGAAGCCGTCGCCCAAGGCATTTTTGATCATTATTTACCCCGTGGGGCTGATGATATAATGCCCCAATCTTTAACTGGCCAAGTAGTAGGCCTTGCTGATCGTTTAGATACTTTAATCAGTATTTTTGGACTGGGAATGATCCCCACAGGATCATCCGATCCTTTTGCCTTAAGACGGGCAGCCAATGCTATTATTAATGTCACCTGGAATAGCCAATTATCAATTAATTTGTCTCAATTATTATTCCAAGGTTGTCAGGCATTTGTTACCTCTCATCCCGATAATAAATCCCCCCTTGAAGCGTTGCAAACCTTCTTTATTCAACGCATTCAAACCCTCTTACAAGATGAATTAGGGATTGATTATGATTTAGTTAATGCTGTCATCGGAGAAAATGATCTCGATTATACAGAAAGGGCGTTACAAAACTTATTAGATGTGCGCGATCGCGCTCAATTTCTCCAGGAAATTCGCCAGAATGGGATGTTAGATCAGATTTATGAAACGGTAAACCGTTCAACCCGTTTGGCAGCTAAAGGGGACTTAGGCTATACTGAACTAGATCCCAGTAAAGTCATTCGGCCCCAGTTATTTGAAAAGACCTCAGAACAAGGATTTTATGAAGCGTTAGTTACCTTAGTTCCTAAAACAAAAATCGCCCAATCTGATAGTAATTATCAATTGTTAGTGGAAGGTTTAGCTGATATTGCCCCCACGGTGAATGAATTTTTTGATGGAGAAGATAGTGTCTTGGTGATGGATGACAATCCTCAGATCCGACAAAACCGTCTCAATTTGTTGGGAATTCTCCGCAATCATGGGAGAGTGTTAGCAGATTTTGGTGCGGTTGTCAAGGGATAAAGTTTAATAAAAATCATCTATCTAGATCTTAACTTTAACGGAAATAGGGATAGACTGATGAAAAAATTTCCAGGGATCTAATTCTAGAATTTCAACAACGGAAATGTACCAATCTTGACTAATTTCAGCTTGATTTGTAGCGGGAGTTACTAAAGTTTTTTTAGACATTTGAGTCATCTCCAGGGAATAAACAAAATTACCTATATATGCTTAAATTTATACTTAATTTTATAACTCAACAGTGATGCTATCTGACTTAATTTGTAATCTTAATCATTTTATTTTCAGATTAAGATCACTGACAAATTAAAAGAGAAGAAATATGGACAAACGTTAACAATAATCAGGAATTTTACTGAGATTTAAGTAAAGATAAGGAAACAAACAGGAGCAAATTTGGGAGCTTGGGAAAATCAAGTTGAGAGAAACACTGTCTATGGTTGATTACGATAATTATCTTCATCACCAAAACCAAGATCTACATTCAGCCGATACATCCATCTTTTTTTATCTGAAGGATCTTGTTTTCTTTCGATCACCTTATATTTCAGCAATTTTTTGATAGACTGCCCCACATTCGGTTGATGCTTTTTGATTTCATCGGCAATGGTTTGTTGTGTAACTGGAGTCCACTCCTCAAAATTAAGATGAATTAATAAGGCCATAAATACCTTGTAATCTATACCCTTAAACTGATTAGCTGACATTAGATATTGCCAACCATTTATAAATAGTCCAAGAGAGTTTAGCTGAGATTCTTGCAGTTTCTGATAAATGACAGGTAAAGGCTCTAAGGGGACTAATTCAAAATCAGAAATTTCCCATTCTTCTTGATCTAATTCATTTAAAAAAGTTTTCACGATCATCGTCTTACGTTCATTTTGAGCGATTGATTTTGACTGTTTAATCATCTCAAAGAGGTGAGTCATAATCTAAGTTAAATTAATGTGACTCTTTTAATTTAATGTAAATAATTATTAACGGGTGTGATCTAAATCATCTCAATTACTGAGAATTTTCGGAGTAAAGTTCCAAGAAAATTAGACAATTTTAGATAATTTTAGACACTTTATAATTAGATGGTTAAGAATAAGTTAAGAGTAAAATTTTAAAAACAAAAGCCCCAACCAAAATTTTGTTGAGGCCTAACCTGTTGTTCCCTAACCTTACTTACCTAACTATTAGTTAAGCTTATGCCATTATGTACTATTTTTCTGAGTATGTCTGTACGTTTTCGTACATTTATTTTTGACAAATATCCCCTATTTTTGGACAAATCTAGACATTGTTAAATTTATTCATAGTCCAAGAAAATTTGGGAGCAGTCCACCAATAATCTAGTAGGATAGTCAGGGGTGATAAGAGAAATAATGACCAAAAAACTGCAGTGGATAGATACCAGAAATGCTGGATGATAAAGGTTACTAAAGCAACAGCAATCGCCCAACCCAAGCGACTTAGAGGGTGATTGGGAATTGAACGAGGATCGGTTAACATGAATAAAGCAAATAAGAGGAGACTGCCACTCATTAGATGATGTGCTAAAACATCCCAACTCCATCCTACCCAAACATAACGGACAGCTTCCAATATTGTATAAGTTCCTAAAAATACTGTTGAAGTTTCCCCGCGTCCTACTCGTTTTAAAATAATGCCCCCTGTCCCCAAAAATAACAGTATATACCACCAATCATCACCCCATTGCCCAGGAGATACCCAAGCATCTTGTGTCAGGGTTAAGGCGGCAATAATACCAAAATTAGCGGGGTTAAAAAAGTGTTTATTGTTTACTCGAAATAGAAACTTACTACCAATGGCTAAACTAGCAGCAAGGATCATCGTTGTGTAATGATTAGCCCGTAATAATAAACAGAGTCCTAAAGCCGTAATTAAAGCACTACGCCAAGAAGCCATAAATAAGGGATTAATGATAGAATTAAGCCCAAGCTGCCGGGGATTATCTGCCGATGAGAAAGAAACTACAGAAGTTAGACCCCATTGAGTTAGTAGACAAGTAAGAACAATAACTATAATTAGCTCAGGTTTCAGCGTCCAATCACGGGTTAAAATTCCTAATAAGAGAAAAGAACTCAGAAACAAAATTTGATAGTCTCGATCATCTTTGAAAACCATTGTTTTCTTAAAAGTCACAGTAAGAATGATTTATTTTAAGCTATTTTAAAAAGTAGGGGTCAACGGCCGTTGACCCCTATCAATCCTTGTTTTTAAGAAAAATTCTGTCTTTTGACAGTCCCATCACCCCTTTAGCCCCTGATACCTCAACCCTAGAAAGGTTAGTATAGTTAGAATAAATTCCCCTATTGTTACTAAAATCATATAAATTTTTATGGAAGTGCCTGTGCTTGGTAAATTAAACCGCCCTCTCCCTTGGATTTTAGCCGCGATGACTGGGGGTATTCTCCTCGTTGGAGGATTAACCTACAAAATGGTCGAAAGCCCTACCACAGAGAGCAAAATCGACCAAATGACCGTTGTCGCTCAACGAGAAACCCTAGCTGTTGAAATTGAAGCCAGTGGAACAGTAGAACCCATAGATAGTGTGAATATTAGCCCGAAAAATCCGGGAAGATTAGTGCAATTACGGGTGGAACAAGGAATGCCCGTCAAACAGGGTCAAATTCTCGCCGTCATGGAAAATACCGAAGTGCGGGCCGAGGGGAAATATGCAGAAGCCAATTATAATAAAGCCTTAGCCGATCTTGAAGCCGCCAGAGTCCGCATTCCTAGTGCCATTCAACAGGCCCAAACCCGTTACGCTCAAGCTCAAGCCCAATTTCAAGAAACCCAAGCAAACCTAGAACGAGCTAAACAGAGAATTCCCAAAGATCTTGACCAAATTAAAGCCCAAATCATTTCCGCCCGTTCTCAGGCTAATTTAGCAGCCTCCCGTGTCAAGCGCAACCAAGAATTATTGCAACAAGGTGCGATCACCCAAGATCGTTTTGATGAAATTATGAATGATTCTCTCAATGCTCAAGCTAACCTAGTTGAACTTGAGAAAAAACTGGAACAGACCGAAAATACAGCTAACCCTGAAGTTGGACAACTTCAACAAGCCGCGATGCAAGCACAGGCAGCAGTAGCTGAGACAAATATTGCCTTTGAGGAACGGAAACAGACGGCTAAGACCGAAATTGCCCAATTAGAAGCAGGGGCCGCTGCAGCTAAAGCCCAATTAGAAAAAGTGGCGATTCAATTCCAAGATACCGCGATCCGTGCGCCCTTTGATGGGGTTGTCACCCAAAAATACGCTACCCCAGGGGCATTCGTCACCCCAACCACTTCAGCCTCCAGCACAGCATCAGCCACTTCTAGCTCAATTTTAGCCATAGCACGGGGCTTAGAAATAGTGGCTAAAGTGCCTGAAGTCGATATCGCCATGATTCAACCAGGACAACCTGTCACTATTAAAGCTGATGCCTACCCGAATGAAGAATTCCAAGGGCAAGTGATTCGTATTGCCCCAGAAGCCATTGTGGAGCAAAATGTGACCTCTTTTGAAGTGACCATCGGCTTGATTACAGGACGGGATAAATTATTGTCTAAAATGAATGTAGATGTCATGTTTTTAGGGCAAGAAATTAATGAGGCTGTAGTCATTCCCACCGTTGCCATTGTTACCCAAGAAGGAGAAACGGGAGTTATGGTGCCTGATGCTGACAATAACCCGAAATTTCGCTCCGTTACTATTGGCCAAGTTTTAGATGATAAAACCCAAATTTTATCGGGTTTAAACCCAGGAGAACGAGTTTTTATTGATATCCCTGAGCCAAAAGATAAAAAATAATCCTTCTAAAACATATAGTTTCTATGAATTTGTTAGAAAGTTTTAAAATGGCGGCCTCAATGTTAGCAGCCAATAAATTACGCACTAGCCTAACCATGTTAGGGATGATTATTGGTAATGCTTCAGTGATTGCAACTATTGGCATTGGCCAAGGGGCCCAAAAATTAGCAGAAGAACAATTAAACGCCTTGGGGCCCACAGTGATTTTTATTGTTCCTGGTACTCGCACAGCTCGTCGGGCAACTTTTAATTTACCGAGAACTTTAGTTTTAGAAGATGCTAAAGCGATTACCTCCCTAGTTCCTGGTATTAAAGCAGTAGCCCCAGAAATTAATCAACGTCAATTAATTTCTTATCGGAGTCAAAATACGAATGTTTCGCTAATAGGAACGACTCCTAAATATCCCTCAGTGCGAAATTTTCCGGTGGCAACAGGACGGTTTTTTAATGAGATTGATGTCCAAAGAAATAAACGAGTAGCGGTTATTGGTTCGGCGATTGCTGACCGATTTTTTGTAGCCAGTAGTCCCATTGGAGAAAAAATTCGAGCCAAAAATATCAGCTTTGAAATCATTGGAGTGATGGAAAAAAAGGGGTCTTTTTTTGGGACTAATTTAGATGAAACGGTTTTAATTCCCTTAACTACTATGGCTAATCAAATTGTCGGGCGAACCTCTCCCTATGGTTTAGAATTAACCTGGATTAATGCAGAAGCACAAGATGTAGATAGTGTACGGGCAGCTAAGTTTCAAATTGAAAATCTTTTGCGTCTCAGACATAAGATTACCAATGAAGATGATTTTGGGGTAGAAACAGCCAAACAAATGTTAGATATTGTTGGGAATATTGCCACAGGTTTAACGGCAATGCTGACAGTTATTGCCGGAATTTCTCTGGTTGTGGGAGGAATTGGGGTGATGAATATTATGTTGGTTTCTGTGAGTGAACGTACCTCGGAAATTGGACTGAGAAAAGCATTAGGGGCGACTCAAGGGGATATTTTAGGACAATTTTTAATTGAAGCGGTAATCATTTCTCTGTCTGGGGGCATGATTGGGATTATCACAGGGGTTAGTTTAATTACCTTAGTGGGCATTTTTTCCCCCTTATCTTCCGGTATTTCTTCCAGTGCGATTATTATTTCCCTAGTGGTTTCCGGCGGTATTGGCTTAGGATTTGGGGTCTTACCCGCACAAAGAGCCGCCAAACTTGATCCCATTGTGGCCTTAAGGAGTAGTTAAGTTACCCCTTGCTTCTTAATCTGATGTTATTAGATACATAAATAAAACTTATAGCTAAGATAAGAAAACGTTTTGTTAATCTTCTTTACAAAACTTGATAACTTGTTTATCATGAGAGTGTCAATACATCGTACCTTGACAAATCAATAAGGAATTATAACCAAATGACTACCACCTTACAACAACGCGAAAGCGTTTCCGTTTGGGAACAGTTTTGTCAGTGGGTTACCAGCACCAACAACCGCATTTATGTAGGTTGGTTCGGTACTCTGATGATCCCCACCCTCTTAACTGCTACCACTTGCTTCATCATCGCCTTCATCGCTGCTCCTCCTGTGGACATTGATGGAATCCGCGAACCCGTAGCTGGCTCTTTACTATACGGAAACAACATCATCTCTGGTGCTGTTGTTCCTTCTTCCAACGCTATCGGTTTACACTTCTATCCCATTTGGGAAGCCGCATCTTTAGATGAATGGCTTTACAATGGTGGCCCTTACCAGTTAGTAATCTTCCACTTCTTAATCGGAGTATTTTGCTACTTAGGCCGTCAGTGGGAACTCTCCTACCGTTTAGGAATGCGTCCTTGGATCTGTGTTGCTTACAGCGCACCTGTATCTGCTGCGACTGCTGTATTCTTAATCTACCCCATCGGACAAGGTTCTTTCTCTGATGGTATGCCTTTAGGAATCAGTGGAACCTTCAACTTCATGTTCGTGTTCCAAGCAGAACACA
>NZ_JAYGHP010000029.1 GCF_034932065.1 Crocosphaera sp. UHCC 0190 | reverse complement strand
TTAGTTTCGATATTTATCTGACTTTTTCTGCCAAGAAAATTCCTGATTGTTTCAGTATGAGTTAACAGCTTGCTTGTCTCCTTAATAGTTCTTAACATAGTGTTGTTTATTTATGTCCGACTACTTACTAGGTTTTAGATAATATTTTATCAATTACAAATAATGAACTTAAAGTCTAAAGAGTTAAGCTATACAAATAAAGGTTGCCTACGCAACCTAATATTTAGTCCGCGAAGGTGGACTTAGCTTTTGTAGAATAAGGCTTTAGCCTTTTATTAATTATTGGTTTAGCATAGTAATATTTTATTAATTATAAATAATGAACTTAAACTCTAAAGAGTTAAGCTATACAAACAAAGGTTGCCTACGCAACCTAATATTTAGTCCGCGAAGGTGGACTTAGCTTTTGTAGAATAAGGCTTTAGCCTTTTATTAATTATTGGTTTAGCATAGTAACTCTGGTAGAACAGCGATCGCAAATTCATTACAATATTTTTGTAAGGTCTGTGGGTAACTATTAAGTGCTTAAACAACATTAATTACACGGTGGGGATTGCCAAAAAAAATGCTAAAACTCCTATTCAGAGGTTATTGTGGGCAATGCCCACCCTACAGTTTTTGTGTAATTAATTTTGCTTGACTACTTATAAAGGTTACGAGGAAATTTTCTCGATTTCCTTCAAATTGGCTTTTTTGCTATCTCTTAATGATTGTTTTATGATAGGACTTAACCAAGTAAAATATAAAGCAATCGATAACAAGAAAAATCCTAACCCCAATATTTTAACATTATCCCAATTTTTCATCATAATCATCATTCCTAACAAAAATAGAGATAGTTGCCAAGGAACAGCAATAAACGTAGAGATAATATCAAATTTATGTTCTCTCGTTAACCCTTTACTAAATCCTCCCCAAAAGCCAAAAGGTTTGGTTGTATTATAAAAATTTTCGACTACTTTTTTATCGGTTTTATAGGCTTCGGGAGTTGCATAAGTGCCAATAATACAGCCCAATAATGAACAAATAGCAGGAACAAAAAAGAGAATATATTCTTGATTTTGAGGATTATTTGTTAAGGGTAGAATAACCGCTTTAGTAAGGATAGCTGCTATCATTCCCCCTAAAGTTCCCCAAGCAAACCCATAACCATTAAATTCCCACCAATACCACCGTAATAATAGAGGAATGCCTAATCCAACCCCTAACCCTAAAGATAACCAACCCCAAATTTCATTAATATTACTCAAATTAAAGCTGAAAAACAACCCGACCCCAACAATTAAAATAGAAGCTAAACGACTTTGAAAAACTAACTTTTGATTGTGTTCTTCAGAATCAATTTGAGTTCCTTGATTTTGATGCTTTCTGAGCATATAGGGTTCATAAATATCGTTTGTCCAATAAGCAGCACTCGCATTAATAATTGAGGAAAAAGTTGACATTGCGGCTGCCATAAAACAAGCAACTAATAATCCTTTTAAACCTGTAGGAACATAAGTTTTAATAACAATAGGTAAGATTAATTCGGGATCAGTAATCGGGGAACTCTGGGTTAAACCATAGTGAATCCCTAACATAGCAAAAGCAGCAATTAGGGGCCAACGAAAGGCCATTGAAACAATCCAAAACAAAGATAAAAAAGCGGTATCTTGTTCACTTCTTGCCGCAAAATATCGTTGAGCCATATATCCTCCTGCCCCGCTACAACCTTCAATTACTGTTTTGAGGAGGTAAAATAACATGACTCCACCAAACAGATTAAAAATTGCATAATTACCAGGTAAATCTGCTGTAAAAGGAGGATAAATATTGCTCCAGTCTGCAAAATTCCAATCCTTAATCAAGAAACTGTCACCATCAGGAATTGATACAGAAAATGTCTCAGGTAGAGTAACAGTTGTCCAAGATAACCAGGAAATATAAATAACTGCACTAAGAATTAATAGCCCTTGAAAAACATCCGTCCAAATTACTCCACTAAAGCCACTAGCGATGGTATAAACTGCTGCTAAAACCACTAATAATATTGAAGCAAAGCGATCATCAATTCCCATTAAATTGCCAATAAATTTACCGCCACCAATGGAAAAATAACTCATTGCCCCAATAGCAAAGACAATATTAGAAACCGCACTAATAAGACGGGCAAAATCTCCTCCTTTGCCTTTTCCAAAGCGGAAAATCATCCATTCTGCCGTTGTCATGACTCGCCTTTCTTGTCCATTTTCGGTAATAACGGCTCTTCTTGTCCATTTTCCCATAAAAATCATCAAAAATGCCATGATTAGCACAATTCCGCCCCGAATCTCAATAAAAAAGCCTTGAGTTCCCAAGGCATAAACGAGGGCAGCAATAACCATTGTTCCGGCAATATCCACATTAGAAGCCATTCCTGAAGCCCCTAACGCCCACCAGGGGAAGTTTCCTAAGTGATAGTCTTCTAAGCTTTGTTGATCATCATTTGTGCGTAATGAACGCCATAAACCAGGAATATCTTTGTTTTTAAACAGGAAATGATTAATATCTTTTCTTTTACGAAATAAGAGAGGCATAAAGCCAATCATTAGGGTAATAATTAAATAACAGAATATAATTAGATAATCAAGTGCTTGCATCGGCTTTAGATAACAAAGGGATTAGCGCAACACTATAGCATTCATGGGATTAATTAGCAAGCAGGGTAAATTAATTAATCTTGTTTGAGATTTTTTGCTGACTGTTTTTTGTCTTTTATGTTCCCAATTTTTATCAATTTTTACAGTTTACTTAATGGGTTCGGGGTTTCCCAGTCATTCAAAGGGATTGCGTTTATTATTGGTATTCAAAAATTTATCTATCGCATCAAAAATAAATTTACGTCCAATAAAATGCCGTTAGTTATCCTTCCATTTTATTTAGTAATAACAATAATAAAGTATTGGTGGGCAATGCCCACCAATACTTTATAAACTAAAACAATGAACCAAAAACCTAAACTTTCTTATTAGCCACAGGAATGCCTATATTAGTTAAATACTTACCCCCTCACACTTTGCCATCTCCTGCTACTTCCGAAGAACAAATTTAACCTTATTGACGCGGTAAGAAGACGCGAGACTCTTGTTTGATGAGTTAACATAAAATCAATCAACAACCCATAGGCTTATAACACCGATGGGTTATCTATTTTAGTAAAATGTCCACTACAGGGAAAACTAATTATGACAACTGAACAAAATATTCCCCAAGAAAATGCACTGACGACAACCAAAGCAGACGATGAACTTAAAGCGGTTGATACAGAAGTTGTCACAGGAGAAACGCCAAAAACCCCCAGTGAGATTCAAAAAGAAACCGTAGCACTCATTGAGGCCATTAGAGGTAAAGCTTTATCTGAAGCTAAAGAAGCGGGAGAATTAGCCCGTGAGAATTATCTAGAAACCGTTCGAAAAATTCGCCAAGATATTGAACAGAGGAAACTTTTTGCTCCTGAGCGCATTGATGAAGCCATCAAGCAAGTACAAAAAGAAGTAGAAAAAGACTGGGATGGCATTGTCAAGGAGTGGAATAGTGTTATCAAAGAAGTAACCAGTTTTGGCGATCGCCTTAACGAAGCGGCCAAAACTGCTTGGGAAATCTTAACCACTCCTGCCAAAGATCAAAATGATCAAGATAATACGGACAACAAAGGCTCATAATTGATAATTTTGTTCAATTTCCCCGTTTATCTGGGAACAGGGCTTGATTTTAATCCAAGGGGCCATGGCCCCTTGATAAAGAGCTTGCAAGAAATCTGAGAATTACGTTACATTTAGTTAAGTTGGATCTGCTTTTTCCGCAAAAATAACGTTTTCTAGCGAAATGCTATTGACAAAAGCAGGGTATTGTGTTAGAGAAACAAAATTTGATTAATTACGAGAAACCTTAACCTATGAAAATTTCTTGGAGAACCGTATTACTCTGGACTTTACCGATCTTAGTGGTCGGATTTTTCCTGTGGCAAGGGGCCTTTTCCCCCGCATCAGGACAATTAGGCAATAATACGGCTAACACTCGCATGACCTATGGACGCTTCTTAGAATATTTAGATGCAGGCCGCATTCTTAAGGTCGATCTTTATGAAGGAGGACGCACCGCTATCGTCCAAACTAGCGATCCTGAATTAGAAGATAGATTACAACGGTCACGGGTAGATTTACCGATCAATGCACCGGACTTAATTGCCAAATTACGCACCTCCGATGTGCAACTGGAATCCCATCCTATTCGTAATGAAGGGGCATTATGGGGCTTTTTAGGCAATTTATTATTCCCTATCCTCTTAATTGGGGCTTTATTCTTCTTATTCCGTCGTTCCAGTAACTTACCAGGTGGCCCCGGCCAAGCCATGAGTTTTGGTAAATCTCGGGCCCGCTTTCAAATGGAAGCCAAAACTGGCATCATGTTTGATGATGTGGCCGGTATTGACGAAGCCAAAGAAGAATTACAAGAAGTTGTTACCTTCCTCAAACAACCCGAACGCTTTACAGCAGTTGGGGCCCGTATTCCTAAGGGAGTCTTATTAGTCGGCCCTCCTGGAACGGGTAAAACCCTCTTAGCTAAGGCTATTGCCGGAGAAGCTGGAGTTCCTTTCTTTAGTATTTCCGGTTCCGAATTTGTAGAAATGTTCGTCGGGGTTGGGGCTTCCCGTGTACGAGATTTATTTAAGAAAGCCAAAGAAAACGCCCCCTGTTTAATCTTTATCGATGAAATTGATGCGGTAGGCCGTCAACGGGGTGCAGGTATCGGTGGCGGTAACGATGAACGGGAACAAACCCTGAACCAATTATTAACGGAAATGGACGGGTTTGAAGGGAATACAGGAATTATCATCATTGCTGCTACCAACCGCCCTGATGTGTTAGATTCTGCTTTAATGCGTCCGGGCCGCTTTGACCGTCAAGTGATGGTAGATGCGCCTGATTTCAAAGGACGTATTGAAATCTTAGAAGTTCACGCCCGCAACAAAAAATTGGCTCCCGATGTTGGTATTGAATCTATTGCTCGTCGGACTCCTGGCTTTAGTGGGGCAGATTTAGCCAATTTACTCAATGAAGCAGCGATTTTAACCGCCCGTCGTCGCAAAGAAGCCATTACCTTATTAGAAATTGACGATGCGGTGGATCGGGTGGTTGCTGGTATGGAAGGAACCCCCTTGGTAGATAGTAAGAGTAAGCGGTTAATTGCCTATCATGAAGTCGGTCATGCGATCGTGGGAACCTTGCTGAAAGATCATGATCCTGTACAGAAAGTCACCTTAATTCCCCGTGGCCAGGCCCAAGGGTTAACCTGGTTTACCCCCAATGAAGAACAAGGGTTAACCACCAAATCCCAACTCATGGCCCGCATTGCTGGGGCTTTAGGGGGTCGTGCAGCAGAAGAAGAAGTCTTTGGCCATGATGAGGTAACAACGGGCGCAGGAGGCGATTTACAGCAAGTTGCGGACATGGCCCGTCAGATGGTGACTCGGTTTGGGATGAGTGACTTAGGCCCCTTATCCTTAGAAAGTTCTTCGGGTGAAGTATTCTTAGGTGGCGGTTTGATGAACCGTGCAGAATACTCTGAAAAAGTAGCCATGAAAATTGATAATCAAGTGCGAAGTTTAGCAGAACAAGGTCATCAATTAGCTCGAAAACTTATTCGGGATAACCGTGAAGTGATCGATCGCCTGGTGGAATTATTGATTGAAAAAGAAACCATTGACGGCGCAGAATTTCGGCAAATTGTGGCTGAATATACCTATGTTCCTGAAAAAGAGCAGTTTGTTCCTCAACTGTAATTAAAGTAGAGGCAATTCATGAATTGCCCCTACAGGTAATTTAGTTAAATAATAGATAGAAAGGCGCGGTCATTCGCGTCTTTTTTTTATTTCTCTGGAAAAACACCGCTTAATCTCATGACATCATCAATAGTTGTGCAATAATTTTTGAGTCCAAAATTAGCAGGAGTAAAAGTTACTTTATAAGTAAAATGGCGATAATTAATCGAAAATCTATCCCAATCTTCCATCCGTAAACGAAATACTTTAATAAAGAAATTAGTCAGGGTAATTGATAGAGGAATACGCACATAAATTCGTCTCTTGAGATAAGCAGAAATGACTTCTACTGCTTCATCTACTGTGGTTTTTTTATTGCCTAAAACCACTAACTTTTCCTCAGTTTCAGGTAAGGGATGCTCAACTAAATAGCTAACGACTTGAGCAATATCTTTGGCGTGAATATAATGAAAACTGCCATCTGCTTTAAACCAGCGAATTAAATCTATCCATTTAATGACATCACCAATACCACCGGAAAGATGGGAATAGGGTTTATTGGGTTCTCCCCCAAATACTAAGGTGGGAAACAATGTCGTAACTTTTTGATAAATCGGTAATTCTTTTAATTGGATAAAACATTGATATTTAGTGCGAATATAATTGGTTCCAAATTCTCCTGCTTCGGGTAAGGGTTGATTTTGTTTATCGAGAATACTCGCGGTTGAAAAATAGAAAATTTGTTCACAAATATCGGGATCTAATAGATCAATTAATCCTAGGGTTTTAATCACATTAATTTCATAAGATTCTGTAACTCCTCCCCAACTGGTTGCTGCTAAAATTGCTATATTAACTGTCTTTAATACATCACTGAATTTTTCAATATTCTGTAAATCTCCGATGAGAATATGCACATTAGGACAACTTAAATAATCAAATTTTAGCTTATCGGGATTTCTCACCAAGAAAAAAAGCTCATGATCCGTTTCTTTGATCAGAGCTTCTGCCATATAATGACCGATACAACCACTCGCACCTGTGATAAAAATTCGCTTCATTCGTTAGACTAATCAAAATTATAGACAGCGATGCCAATGATAACACTTTCTACCTGGTAAGGTGGGCATTGCCCACCCTACCATTAAACGGGAACTGCTAATAATTTATCAACTTGTTTCGCTGTTTCAAAGAAACAACGTACATTGTCTTCAGGGGTTCCCACTAAAACACCATGACCTAAGTTTAAAATATGGCCACCCCGTCCCGCTTTGCATACTGTATCGAGAATACGCGCTTTAATAAAGTCATGAGAACCAAATAACACCCCAGGATCAATATTTCCCTGGACTTTCATATTCTTCCCTAACCGTTGTCTTGCTTCGGCCATGTCCACTGTCCAGTCTACACTGACAATATCGACCCCCGATAGACTCATTCTTTCTAATACACCAGCACTACCACTAATATAGAGAATTAAAGGAGTATCAGGGTGAGTTTCTTTAACTTGACGGACTACCTGTTGTTGATAAGGTAAGGCAAAAACTTCGTAATCTTGAGGGGTTAATTGACCGGCCCATGAATCAAATAATTGCACCACTTGGGCCCCGCAGTCAATCTGATAACGGACATAAACTGCGATCGCATCCGCTACTTTACTCAAAAAGCTATGCAAGATTTCAGGTTGAGAAAAGGCCATGCTCTTGATAATAGAATAGCTCTTAGAACTTTTTCCTTCAATCGCATAGGCAGCTAATGTCCAAGGTGAGCCTACAAATCCTAACACAGTGGACTGATTACCGACTTCTTGTCTTAGGGTTTGTAAAATGGTTTTAATAAAGGGTAGAGACTCTTCCGGGTCAAGGGGACGTAAGTTGTCTACTTGTTCTTGAGTGCGGATAGGGGGGTCAATAATGGGGCCTTTGCTTTCAATAATATCAAAGGGGATGCCCATACCAGGTAAAGGGGTTAGAATATCAGAGAACATGATCACCCCGTCTGGTTGAAAGGCCCGCCAAGGTTGCAGAGAAATTTCGATGGCGAGGTCGGGATTTTCAGATCTTTCACGAAAACTGGGGTATTTATCCCGTAAATCCCTATATACTTTCATGTAGCGTCCAGCTTGTCGCATCATCCAAACAGGTGGACGGTCTAAAATTTCTCCTTGTGCTGCACGAAGGAGATAGGGTGTATCATTAACTCCAGTCATCGTGGCTTTTCCAGTAATAAGCGTGCATTTTTCAGCCTATCATTCAGGGTGCCCTCTCTTAAGGAAGTTGTAATGAATGTTTATTATTAGGGGTTGAGTGTTAGGGGTTGGGGGTTGGGGAAGGAGAGATATTATTTCATGTTAGAAAGAACGTTTATAGTAAAATAACAAAATATTAGGGGTAAGCTTCTAATTCAAAAGCCACCCCCAAAAAAACAATTGTTAAACTTTTGATCTCAAAAATAAACTACTTTTTAGCAATTACCCAAATTGCGTGAACGATACCTGGAATATACCCAAAAAGGGTTAATAAAATATTAATCCAGAATTGTGGGCCAATTCCCACTTGTAGGAAAACCCCAAGGGGGGGAAGAATAATCGCGCAAATAATACGAACAAGATCCATGATTTTTTTCTTATTCTCATTTGATTAACAGAGAAATTATCAGATAAATACATTAATTTGTCAAGTTAGTTTAACCAATAACAAATTGAAAATAGCTAAAATCATCCATTTATTAATCATTAACTATAAATTTGAATGATTTCTATAGAATCAATAAGCAATTTCAATGGATAACAAGGAACTTTACCTAACCCCCTTGATTTAATCTGTGTTATCCTAAGTTGCTGGACACAGTTAAGGAACTAACCTGGAAATTTTGCGTCTTTTTTGCTTAGGGATTGACAATTTCGAGTAAATGACGGCAATCTAAAAAAAAGTTAAATTATCAACTCACTTTAAAATTGCTGGTTCAGAATCTATGCTTTCCTTGCTATCTTCACTGCTTGTTGCACAAACCGCATCCTATCCCCTAACTTATCGGGAAACACAACCTCAGTTTGTTACCCAACCCCAAGAAATTCGTCCCTTACCAGGGAAACTGGATGATGTCCTAGTCTTCAATAGTAATAGTCCCGAAGTCGTCTCAACCGAAGGGGTACTTCTCTCCACCTTTCCCCCCAACGGCAAACTTTATCCCAACGCCCACCTAAATTACCCTATTCAGGGAAGATTTGACGTTTTTACTCATCATATCTCTCGACCATCCCAACCCAGAAAACTTTACCAAGGACTGCTTGTACATAACCCAACCTCTGAAACAGTAGTCATTCGAGTCTTACAAGGGGCCAGTTATGTCAACTCTACAGATGCTCCCTTTATCAATTTACCCTCAATGGTCGAAGATCCTTCTGGACGGGTATTTTCTGGACCAGGTTCCCGTCTCATGGGAGATATTCTGCGGGGAGTCAACCAAAAAGAATTATCCCGTCGGATCGTTATCCCTCCCTATCAAACTCGGATGCTGTTTACCCTCCCTATCAACCCTAGCAATGCTCGTTCTACCTTTTTGCGGGTTTATAGTGATGGCCCCCTTTATATGGCGAATTTAGCCCATTACGAAGTGGCTGAAACATCAGGGGAAACAACGGTTTACCGAGAACCCAACCTCAATGAATGGCGACATTTAGTCACGAAAGGTAACTTAATTTATCCCAGAGATCTTGCCCCTACTCCACCCGATGTTTATTTAGCTGACAAAACTATTTATGGCCGCGTAGCGGGTATTTCTGTGGGATCGGAATGGCAAGCAAGACTGGTAGATGGTCAGGGAAAACCCTATCTCAGCATCCCTCAACGGGGATCGGCCTTTTCCTATCCTCTCAGTACCGTAACCACTGGAACCCATGGCACTCAACAAATTCAAAGTGCGCCCATGTTAGTGCGTTATCCTGATACTGCTTATCAAGCTCATGGTAATTATGGGGTTCACTATAATTTAACCCTGCCTCTGGTCAATAAAACCAATCAACGGCAAACCGTGGCAGTGACGTTACAAACTCCCTTTAAGGAAAATCAGTACGCTGATCGCTTGATTTTTACCCACCGTCCCCAAGGTCAAGTGTTCTTCCGGGGAACAGTACAGGTGAGTTATCAAGATGAAACTGGCAACCCACAACAAAAGTTCTTTCACCTCGTCCAACGACAAGGACAACAGGGTGATCCTTTGGTCAGAATTAATCTCGCACCGGGAGAAAAACGCGATGTATCAGTAGATTTCCTCTATCCTCCTGATGCTACACCGCCTCAAGTTTTGACGGTGAAAAGTTTAGAATTGTTCTATGGTAGTAGTCGTTAGGGTCTTGGATCAGAATTTTTTCGATGATCCGTTGGCCGAGTTCCCAAAAAATGATTAAGATAGAAAAGGAAAACTGCTGTGTTGGTGACTGCCAATAAAGTTTTTTGATCTTGCTTTGAGTTTAAGGGAGCTAATTAGCTTACGTGGCAGTAGACCGAGCTTGCACTCGGAAACGAAAACGCTAAGAAGTCGGCACCCACCTGGTTTATCCAGGTCATAAACTGAGGTAAAACGGCACGGCGGTTTTTCCCTTTCAGGGTTAATCCCAAGAATGTCAGGATTTCTAGACATACAGGGGGAAATGGCAAGACAAACACCTCAAAGATAACCTAGTATTAAAGAAGCCATAACAATTTTAGGCATTGGTACAAAAGATAAATCCCTACACACCTTTGGGTTTTCCCGCCAAAATTATCCGGTTAAACCACGGGTTAACGCTTATTCATCAACAAATTGATGTTACCCCAGTGGCAGTGGTGGATGTGTGGGTAAAAGCAGGGGCGATCGCAGAACCCAATCATTGGGGCGGTATGGCTCACTTTTTAGAACACATGATCTTTAAAGGCAGTAAAGATATATTGCCAGGGGTATTTGATCAAATTATTGAACATCATGGGGGTGTAACAAATGCCTTTACCAGTCATGATTATGCTCATTTTTTCCTCACCACAGCAGCAACTCAGTTACCCCAGGCTTTACCCTATTTAGGGGAAATTTTGTTGAAAGCGGAAATTCCCGATGAAGAATTTATCAGGGAACGAGAGGTGGTACTCGAAGAAATTCGCTCATCTTTTGATGATCCTGACTGGTTAGGGTTTCAAACCCTATGCGAAACATTATATCAACATCATCCCTACGGAAAGCCCATTTTAGGCCATGAAGCCCAACTACGGCAATATTCTCCCCATCAGATGCGCTGTTTTCATCGCACTCATTATCAACCAGATAACATGACGGTGGTGGTGGTGGGGAATGTTCCAGAAGATGAGGCCTTATCCTTAGTCGAAAAAACTTTTGATGGGTTTAGTGTCCCTTCGGAATGTCCCCCCACTCAAATTAACCAGGAACCCCCCTTAGTAGAAATTCGACGAAATCAGATGTATCTGCCGAATTTAGCTCAAGGACGCTTATTAATGGGATGGATAGGCCCAGGGGTGACAAGATTAGAAGATAGTGTTGGTTTAGATCTCCTCTCAGTTATTTTAGGGTGTGGAAGAACATCCCGTTTAGTGAGAGAATTACGAGAAGAAAAACAACTGGTCTGGGATATTGAAAGTAGTTTTTCCTTGCAACGAGACTCCAGTATTTTTACGATTGGGGCCTGGTTAGATCCCCGACAGTTAGATCGGGTGGAGAAGGTGATCGGCGATCGCTTGGCCCAATTACAACAAAAACCCGTCACAGAAACAGAATTAAGCAAGGCCAAACGGTTACTCTGTCATGATTATATCTTTTCGACGGAAACCCCCAGTCAACTGGCTGGCCTTTATGGTTATTATCACACCTTAGCCAGTGCAGAATTGTCTTTAACCTATCCTATTATCATTGAACAATATACCGCTAAGGATTTACAACGAATTGCCTGTCAATATCTGTCCCCGGAACGGTATGCTATCACCATAATGCAACCTTGCTAGTCCATGAATCATTATTCATCCAAAATGTCCATCCCTATCCACCCAAAACAACAGTCCCTAAATCGTTTAGTTTTAGAGAATGGAATCACGCTAATTGTTCGAGAAAACCCCACTGCTGATTTAATTTCTGGTCGATTTTTTTTCAAAAATACGGGATCATTGTGGGAACCAAGGGAAAAGGCGGGAATTTTTCATTTATTAGCCACTGTCATCACGAAAGGGACGGAAAGATTATCTTCCGTTGAGATTGCTGAGGCGATCGAGTCCATTGGGGCCGGGTTAGGGGGTGATACAGGGACAGATTATTTTATGATGAGTCTGAAAACCGTTTCCAACGACTTTCAAGGAATGTTGGAATTATTAGCAGAAATTCTGCGATCGCCGACTTTTCCAGAAGAAGAAGTTACCCTAGAAAAACAGTTAATTTGTCAAACGATTCGTTCTCAAAAAGAACAGCCTTTTAATGTAGCTTTTAATCAATTACGAAGTACCATGTATGGGGATCATCCCTATGGATCTTCAATTTTAGGGACAGAAGAAACTGTAAATAAATTGAGTCGAGAAGACTTACAAAATTGTCATCAAACTTATTTTAGACCCGATAATTTAATTATTAGTTTATCAGGTAGAATTACCTTAGATGAAGCCGTGACACGGATCGAAAAAACCTTTGGTAATTGGCAAATTCCAGCAACTTCCTTACCCTTATCTTCCTTTCCGATTTTAACCCCTTTTCCCTGTGAAAAAATTCTGGATCAACAGACCCAACAATCTATCATTATGTTAGGTTATTTAACAGTTGGAGTCACCAGTCCTGATTATCCTGTGCTTAAATTACTGAGTACCTATCTAGGGAATGGATTATCAAGTCGTTTATTTGTTGAATTACGAGAAAAAAGGGGCTTAGCTTATGATGTTTCTGCCTTTTATTCAACCCGTTTAGAACCTTCTCAATTTGTTGTTTATATTGGAACTGCCCCAACTAATACTAAAATTGCCCTCGAAGGATTACAGCAAGAAACCGAACGATTATGTCAGATAAAATTAACCCCTGAAGAATTACAAACTGCTAAAAATAAGTTATTAGGACAATATGCTTTAGGGAAACAAACTAATGCTGAAGTCGCCCAATTATACGGTTGGTATGAAACATTAGGATTAGGAATTGAATTTGATCAAAAATTTCAAGAAAAGATTGCTCAAATCACCCCTGAAATCGCCCAAACGGTGGCACAAAAATATTTATTATCTCCCTATATTTCAGTCGTTGGGCCAACATAACGAAGTCAGAAGTTCCACAGCGTAGCTGCGGCGCGATTGCACAGAAGTCAGATTCTCTCAACTTAGAATTTTTGTACCATCTTTAGATTCTAGCTAAAGTTCGACTCAGCAGCAAAGTGATCGCCCTCAACTCCTATCATTAGAAAGTGATTGCGGTGATATAATTTAATGTGTTGCTAATCAGCTTACTCAAAGTCCAGGCGGTTTTCGTCAAGGATTAACTGCCGTTCCGTACTAACAGTACCCCTGTGGACTTATACTTACTTAAGAAAAAATTTAGGAGAATCCGAAAATGTCTATCGTCTTTCAAATAGTTTTAGCTGCCCTCGTTTTCTTTTCCTTTGTTATGGTGGTGGGCGTTCCCGTTGCTTATGCGTCTCCCCAAAATTGGGATCAGTCTAAACCCTTACTATATCTAGGTTCTGCCATTTGGACTGTTTTGGTTTTATTAGTTGCTATTTTAAACTTCTTCGTGGTTTAAGAGTGGCAAGGCCCATTTCCCCATCTTTAGCTAAGCTTAGAGATGGGGATTTTTGTTGTTAGCAATTTTTAGGACAATTATGACCATTTTTGAGGGAACTTTTACCCAAGACCCATCTGCTTTACGTTTTGCCATTGTCATCGGTCGTTTTAATGATTTAGTCACGGACAAGCTTCTATCGGGGTGTCAAGACTGTTTAAAGCGTCATGGGGTGAATGTTGACCCTAACGGGACTCAAGTTGACTATGTGTGGGTTCCTGGTAGTTTTGAAGTTCCGATGGCAGCCCGTCAATTAGCGTTATCGGGGAATTATGATGCCATCATCTGTTTAGGGGCCATTATTCGGGGCCATACTCCTCATTTTGATTATGTGGCCGCAGAAGCAGCGAAGGGTATTGCGGCAACGGGCTTTCAAACAGGGGTTCCGGTCGTTTTTGGCATTTTAACCACAGATACCATGCAACAAGCCTTAGAACGGGCAGGAATTAAGAGTAATTTGGGTTGGAATTATGCCATGAATGCCCTAGAAATGGCGAGTTTAATGGGACAATTACGGGGTCAAATTCCTTCTAATAATTCCAAAGCTGCTTTACCTGTTTCTCAATTGAATAATCCCCTGATTTCAGAATTTTCTGAAAAATAAGAATAAGTTCAATTCCTGCTTTTTGCCTCCTATGTCAGATTTATATGTTTCCTGGGAAGAATATCATCAACAAATTGAAACTTTAGCGGTGCAAATTTATCAATCTAATTGGCAATTTAATCAAATTGTTTGTATTGCTAAAGGAGGGTTGAGAGTAGGGGATATTCTGAGTCGTCTCTACAATATTCCTTTAGCTATTGTAGCGGCGGCCTCCTATGGGGGAACAGATAACCGTCTTCGGGAAAGATTGAATATTGGTCAACATTTGGCGATGACTAATGAAAAGTTAGGAAATCGTATCTTATTAGTGGATGATTTAGTTGATTCTGGGGTAAGTTTACAGCAAGTGAGTCAATGGTTACAGGATTATTATCTCTCAGATATTCAAGAGATGAAAACGGCTGTGATTTGGTATAAAAGTTGTTCTGTTTTTAAACCTGATTACTATGTAGAATATTTATCTGATAATCCTTGGATTCATCAACCTTTTGAACGTTACGAGACAATTACTCTACAAGAATTAGTAGGGGTTAACGGCCGTTAACCCCTACGGATGAAAATTATTGATTTAAAGGAATCCCTTTTTTTCTTAATAATTCTCGGACATCAAGTAACAAAGGAAAAATCTCTTGATTCCAGTCTCCTCCTTGCATATCATAGGCTTTTTGTTCTGTTTCTACTGCCATTTTATCTTCCGCAAAAATCTCTCCTGTAAAGTATCGCATCAACGGCCATAAAAGGGTTAATAATCCTGGTATTTTAGGACGACGAATCATTAACATTCCAAAACTATGATTGATTTTTTGTTCCTTGTCCACAGGAATATATGAAACCCAAAGTTTTAATGCAGGTAAGCTCGAATTTGGCCCACAAACTGTTAAGGTTTGATAAGGATATTCTGTCCGAATGGTCATAATATCAAAATCTGTTGCAGTATCCTCGTTATTTCGTCCCGCAGCTAACACTAAATGTGCAGTGGGGTGGGGTTCACCCTTAAATTTATATTTCGCTTCTACCCAATTATCTCCTTGGGAATTTTCGATTAAACTAGGTTTAACTTTCCCCATCAAACGTCGATGTAAAAATTGATGATTCATATCCATCAAATTTTCCAATAAAAAGGAATAATGACAGTTAACTCGACGGGAAAAATACATCGTTTTATAATCATTACTTGTAGGATTTTCTATGTCAGGAAATGGAACTGTTTCTGCTAATTCTGCTACTCCTGGAAACACAAAAATATGATTATAATCTTCTCGACAAGGATAACTTTTAACGCCTTTAGGAATAGGTATTCCTGGGGGTAAATAGGGAACTCCTGCTAATTTTCCTGTCTCATCATACGTCCATCCATGATAAGTACATTTGAGTTTAGAACCGCAGACAACGCCTTGACTTAAGGGAATTTGTCGATGAATACAACGATCTTCTAATGCGAAAACTTGATTGGATTTTGTGCGAATTAAAACAATGGGTTCTCCCCCAAAGTTTACACCATAAGTTTTCTCTTTTTTAACATCTTTTGATTGAGCAATAGGATACCAAAAATTGGGATTTAACCCAACTTTCCTTAAATCTAATTCCTGGTTTTTATAGGGGCCGTGGTCAACTAATTCATCGGTTTTCCAGTTTTGTTTCATTATTTTTTGACTGATGTTTGTACAAAAATAAAAAGTGAGATTAGGGTAAAATAAATCGTATTAAATCTAGCACAGTTAAATTTTTTGTGGGTAGCAAAATTATAAAACTATTTTAAATTTGTTGTCCTTGATACCAGAAAATATGTCACAATGTAAACAGTATCTAAAGTTACCAGTAAAGCCATTGACTCCTAACAAACTTGAATCTACTACCTCCTCCAAGTCTTTAACAGTGACAGAGACTGACACCCACACCCATACCCATCATCACGATCACAAGACTCACCATACTCATGTTCATAGTGAAGCTTCATTAAAGCAAATTATTAACCGTTTATCCCGCATTGAAGGCCATATCCGAGGAGTAAAAACAATGGTGACAGAAAGTCGTCCTTGTCCTGAAGTTTTGATACAATTAGCAGCAGTTAGAGGGGCCATTGATCGGGTATCTCGTTTGATTTTAGATGAACATTTAGGGGAATGTGTGGCCCGTGCAGCAAAAGAAGGGAATATTGATCAAGAAATTGAAGAATTAAAAGCTGCTTTAGATCGTTTTTTACCTTAATCGTTAATCTTTCTCAAAATCAAGAATCATATAACGGATTAATCCCAATTTACTGACAAATTCAAGTCCTTGAGTAGAGCGCACCATATTGTCATCACCATCTTGGCACATTAAACGATTAACCAAGGGATAAGTGGGAAGGGTATTGCGATTAATGTCCTCTATTTTTCTTAATTTAAACCCTGTCTTTTTGGCAATTTCTTCATATTTTGAGATAGGAATGAAATTAATAGGTAAGGCATTCTTTGCCTTTGGTTTTCCATAAGTTTGACCAACTAGAGGATTAATTTTATGTTCAATCCATTGCCAAATTCCAGCAAAGTTTTTGGTGGGAAGAAAATCACAAATTGTCAATTTTCCCTCCTCTTTTAAGAGACGATAAGCTTCCTTAAAAAATTGCTCACGACTGGGAAAAGAGAAGATACATTCTAAGGCTAACACCCGATCAAAATCCGGTTGCATCAAAGGAATTTGACAAGCATTAGCTTCAATAAAATCAATGGTATTATTACCTTGAGGTAAAACTTTTTCCCTTGCTCTAACTAATTGTTGAGCATCAATATTAACTCCGACCAAATTTAAGTGATTAAAGTTATCATTTAACCAGGAAATAGTGCCTCCAAAACCACAACCAACATCGAGAATATTTTGATTATTTTCGATAGAAGCTGCTTGACAAACTTTTTTTGATAAATTATCAGCAGCCACGGCAAAATCATCTAGATTTCCAGTTGCTGTCTTAGGATTTTCCCAATAACCCCAATGGATATGTTTACCAAAAGCGGCCAAAGCTTCTTGATTGCCTTCTTCAAACTTTTCGGGGAGATTATCAAAATATGCGGTGGAAGTTTGGGTCATATTCTTGGTTAAACTTATTTCTTGATTAAATATATACAGCTTTGAGCAAGTTTGTCAATATTATGTCAATTAACTACCGTTTACTTCCCTAATCTCAATTACCTAGAAACCAATGAAAAGTTAGATCAATATTTAGCCAAGATTAATAAATTTGATTGGATTCCTTTGCCGGATTTGTCCAAGAGATCATCGCTTATTATTCCCTAAATAAAAGTACGGAAATCTCTGCCTAATAAGTCGTTAAAACCGAAATCTTGATGATTTAATCTTCGTTATTATAGGCAGTGGAGGGAGACAAAAACCATTAAACTCCCCAAGAAAAGACAAATTTCGAGATTGGAGGTGTTATCTATGGCACTCATTCGTTGGGAACCGTTCCAAGAAATGGACTCTTTACAAAGAGAAATGAACCGCTTATTTGATGCTTTTTCACCCAGAAGTTTAATTAAAGGTGAACCCGAAGGATTAGCTTTTGTCCCTGCGGCTGAAATAAGCGAAACACCAGAAGAAATTGCTCTTAAACTAGAAATTCCTGGTTTAGAAGCCAAAGATTTAGAAGTCGAAGTGGAAGCTGATTCTGTTAGCATTAAAGGGGAACGGAAATCTGAAACCAAAACGGAAGAAAATGGTGTTACTCGCACCGAATTCCGTTATGGTAAATTCCATCGGGTAATTCCGTTACCAAGTCGTATCGAAAATGCAAATGTGACGGCTGAATATAAAGATGGAATCTTACACCTTGTTCTTCCTAAATCTCCAGAAGAAAGAAACAAAGTTGTTAAAGTGAATATCAGTTAATTCTTTGGAGGAGATCAGATTAATAACAATTCCCTGAATATAACCTAAACATTTTCGTAGGGGTCAACCGCCGTCATTGGTGTCAACTTAAGCTGAAACCCTTGCTAGATATGGATTGTACTGATAGTGATCGCCTGTATCAAACCAAGGCGATCGCTATGATAAAAAATAGATAGTAAACTGTGTTAATAGGGAATAAAA
>NZ_JAYGHP010000028.1 GCF_034932065.1 Crocosphaera sp. UHCC 0190 | reverse complement strand
ACGCTCACAACTTCCCCTTAGACTTAGCTTCTGCTGAGCCTATTTCTGCTCCTGCTATCAACGGTTAATTCCTTGATTACAACTAAATATTAGCAAAAAAGCACTCTCAGAAATGGGGGTGCTTTTTTGTTGTGTTTGATTGGTTATTATAGCCTATTGGGGAAATATGGACACTTCTTGGTTTATTTGTTGGTCGGACATTAGGATAAAGTAGACGGGGTGAATGGCCGTTCGCCCCTACATAACACTTGATCAACAATTGGGTAATTTTTATGACTGTTCTCAGCAATCCACTCGGAAAAATCGGCAAAATTCTGATAACCCTGGCAATTATTGTGTTACTCCTCATGGGAGGGGTTGGTTACACCGCTTGGTATTATTTGAAGCGGGAAGTCCCCGTTGTTTACGATTCCCCAGAAGAACATTTTAAATATGGATCAATTAATTCTGGTGGCCTTCCTTATTGGATCTGGGTTGTCTTACCCAGTCTTTTTCCTGAACATTTACCAGGCCCAGGAGGATACACTTCCGTCGGGTATATCTGGGAACCAGGAAAAGAAAACCCCGTAGGCATTTCTAAAAGTACCATTGGCTTTGAAAAACAAGGGGTAACTTGCGCCATGTGTCATAGTGCAACCTATCGTAAAAGTCCTGAAGATACCCCAACCTTGGTTTTGGGGGCCCCCGCCCAAAAATTTGATACCCAGGCTAATATTCGCTTTTTATCCGCTTGTGGCAAAGATCCCCGGTTTACGGCTGACTATATTTTGCCGGCCATTGAAGAAAAACATCATCTTTCTTGGATCGAAAAACAATTGTATAGTCGTCTGTTAATTCCCCAAACCCAAAAAGCTCTAATGGGTTTAGGACAAGGGTTTGCTTGGATGAATTCTCGTCCTGATGCGGGGCCCGGCCGTATTCCTTCTTTTAATCCTGTTAAATTTATTAACTTTGGTTTACCCCTTGATGACACCATTGACAATGTAGATGATCCTCCCCTCTGGAATGAAAAGCAACATAAAGGCTTTGCTTATCATTGGGATGGGTTAGAAACAGATCTTACGGAAGTGGCAATTATGGGGGCCTTGGCCGCAGGAACTAAACCTGATAATGTCCCCCTCGAAGATTTACGACGGGTTGAAGACTTTATTCGTGAAGTCCAACCCCCTGCTTATCCCTTTGAAGTTAATCAAGAATTAGTCGCCAAAGGTAAGCCCATTTTTGAGAAGAATTGTGCCACTTGTCACGCTTTTGGCGGCGATCGCACCGGAACCGTTATTCCCGTGGAAGAAGTGGGAACTGATCGCCATCGCATTGATATGTGGACTCAAGCAGCCGTTGATAAATACGAGGCCGTAGGAGATGGGACAGAATGGGATTTTACTCATGTTCAAAAAACTGACGGTTATGTGGCAGTTTCTCTGGATGGAATTTGGTTACGGGCCCCCTATCTCCATAATGGTTCCGTTCCCTATTTAAGCGATCTCTTAGAAGTCTCCGAAAACCGCACCCCCGTCTTTTATCGGAGTTACGATGTTTATAATCCTGAAAAAGTCGGTTTTGTCTCAGAAGGGCCAGAAGCAGCTAAAGAAGGGTTTAAATATGATACTGCGGCCGAAGCAAACAGTAATCAGGGTCATCTTTACGGAACAACCTTACCGACTGAGGATAAACAAGCTTTAGTGGAATATCTGAAAACTTTATAGCAATATTTTGAGATTTTTCTGGAATATTTCTCAATGAGGCTGTAGAAAGATCTGTCTTGGGGGTGTATCTCACCCTAAGAAGGAATGATCAGGGTACATTGACTGATTTAATTCAAATAAATGTGAAGACAATGTACGTTTTAAGTTTCCATTTGGGAACACTAGGGTTAACCAGAAGAATTCTCAGGTTCTTCTCGATCTCGCAGTCATCATTGAGAAATTGCTATGTTAGCTACATCTTCTTATCTCGACACCGATAATTATGAACCTCCGTCTGTTCCCGATTTTATCAGAAGCAAGACAGAGGGAGATATTGACGAGATCAATTCTGCCTTACAGGAGGATTTGCTAGAATTACAAGAAATAGAACTGACAGAAACTGATAGCAAAGCCAATCGGGCCAGCACTGATTTAGTTCGGTTATACCTTCAAGATATTGGTCGCGTTCCCCTCCTCAAAAAAGAAGAAGAAGTCTCTAAAGCACAACAAGTGCAACGTTATATTCATTTACTAGAGATACGAGAGGCCGCAAACAAAACGGAAGATACCATCCTGAGTCAATTTATTTCGGTGTCTCAAGTTCATGATCAGTTGATGGCACAATTAGGTCATCGTCCCTCTTGGGAAAAATGGGCGAAAGCGACTGAAATGACTGTGTTTGAATTAAAACAAATTTTAGCCCAAGGAAAAAAACAATGGGCAGCATTGGCCAACCTGGAAGTCTCTGAATTAGAACGCATTCAAAAGATGGGAATTCGGGCTAAAGATGAGATGATTAAAGCGAATTTGCGCTTAGTGGTTTCCGTGGCTAAAAAATATCAACATCGGGGTTTAGAATTACTGGATTTAATTCAAGAAGGCACCTTAGGATTAGAAAGGGCCGTTGAAAAGTTTGATCCCCTTAAAGGATATCGTTTTAGTACCTATGCTTATTGGTGGATTCGTCAGGGAATTACTAGGGCGATCGCTACTCAAAGTCGCATCATTCGTCTTCCGGTTCATATTACCGAAAAACTCAATAAAATTAAACAGGCCCAGCGCAAAATTTCTCAAGCTACGGGACGCACTGCTTCTCTTGATGAAATTGGCAAAGAAGTTGATATGACCATTTCACAAGTTAGAGAAGTCTTGATGAAAATTCCCCGTTCTGTTTCTTTAGAACTGAAAGTCGGTAAGGAAAAAGATACGGAATTAGTCGATTTATTAGAATCAGATAATGCTTCTCCTGAAGAGAGTTTAATTAGTGAATCTTTACGTCGAGATTTACAGCTTTTATTAGATGATTTGACCGTCAGAGAACAGGAAGTTATTAAACTTCGTTATGGGTTTGATGATGGGACTGCCTATTCCTTAGCAGATATTGGACGGGCCTTAAATTTGTCACGGGAACGGGTTCGTCAAATTGAATCTAAGGCACTGCAAAAGTTGCGTCAACCTCGCCGTCGTAACCAAATTCGGGATTATTTTGAAACTTTGAGTTAAACTTCATTTTTTCAGTAGAAACAGAAGATGTAAAGATAGTTTTTTTGACTATCTTTTTTATTGACTTCATTATTCTTTTTGAGGGCCAAAAGGACGCGCTAAAGGTTCACCGATAAAAATTCCTTGTCCAACCCAAGGAACACTTTTCCAATAAGCTTGTAATAAATTATCACCGTTAAGATAGTGATACATTACAATACCAGGATGAGGGAATTTCTGAGGAAAGTTACAAGGTTCGACCACTGTACCATAACTCCCCGTTGCCCCCGCTTCTAACCACCTTAAACTACTCATTTGTTTACTATCCGTCAGTTGTCCCCCAAAGGAAGTCAGATGATCGGCGATCGCCCCTGGAACAAACTGATTGGTTTTCAGTTTATTGACCTTAGTTACTCCGGTAAAATAAAACAAAATATCTGTTTTTTCCCGTAAAACATTGCCATTAATCACTTGAATAGGCAATTTTTTAGAAAGTTGATTCACAATACTTGGATAAAAAGCAGAACGAACATTACGCGCTTTATCTTTTGTATTCATTAAATAAGCTGTCCCTTGGGGATAAGTATGATCAGCGGCCACACCACGATCAATTAATGCTTTCGCTTCTTCAAAATTTTGAGCAGCGATCGCCATAGTGGGACGAATGCCAAAATCTGTGTAAGGTTGGGAACGATTGCTGTTAAAGTAAGGATTAGCTTGAGTAGGTTGACATCCTTTGGCACAATAACGGGTATCAAATCCCAACGCAAAGGCACTGGTCATGGACATACAACCCACACGATAGGGACTGTCCCAAGTTAACGCATAACCTTGAGCATCAGGGGGCGTTAGCAGGTCAACTTCTGTTTTAAGGCGTTGAAATTCTTGAGGTGATAAGGTGGAAACATTGGGATCGAAAATCACTTCAATGACGTATTCTTGCGGAATTTTTCGTTTTTTACGATAATACTCGGCAATTTTGACACTTAAGGGATCAGCATGATTAACTATAATAGCGATTTCTGAGGTTTTTGACGTTTTAGAAAGGCTTTGACAGGTCATTAACCCTAAGCATAATAGGAAAATTAAGGTTTTGCTGAAAAATGCTAATTTTTTCATGATAATTTTTTAGTTTAAAATTAAAGTCAGTCAACCGTAAATCTGACAAATTCTGTCAAATTGCTATATTATTTGGGAGAATCTTCATAACAATCTTACTCATGTCTAATTGTCCTAAATGTCAGCAACCTGTTGAGACTCAAGCGATTGAATGTCCTTATTGTAAGACAATACTTAAAGCTTATGGACATCCAGGAATTCCGTTATATCAAGCGAGTCAAGATGAATTTTTATGCGATCGCTGTACCTATCATGAGGACGATAGCTGCAATTATTCTAAACGTCCCTACGCTAAAACCTGTACTCTCTATTATGATAAAACTCAACCTTTAGTCATGGAAGAAACTATCACATTAACCCCTAGTAACCCTATTAAGATTATACAACGATGGTGTTATCGAAATAGAGCTTTACTCTTAATTATCGGATTAATTGGTATTAGTTTATTAATTGCTTTATTGAATTAAAATAATGAACGACTGGGATTGCTTTTGAAACTTCTCGGTAAATCGGTTTCATCATTTTTCCCCTCTGAATTTGGACACCGTTCTGTATAAACCGCTAAATCAAACCAAAAAGTGGTTCCAACTCCCACCTCACTAATCAGATTGATTCGACTATGATGTTTATCAATAATATTTTTAACAATAGATAAACCTAGTCCCGTTCCTTCTAAGGTATGAACCCGATTTTCGACTCGGAAAAAGCGATCAAAAATTGCTTCTTGATCTTCAGTATCAATACCAATTCCTGTATCAGAAATTTCAATTCTTACAAAAGATTTTTGATTGAAAAGGTGAGAATGACCTTCTAAATGATAGGCCCGAATAACAATTTTCCCCCCCGATGGTGTAAATTTCAGGGCATTTCCCACTAAATTAGTAATCACCTGTAGCAATAAATCATAATGTCCTAAAACGAGGGGTAAATTAGCCTCAATTTCTTGATTTAACTCTAATCCTTTGTCTTTAGCATTCAGTTGATAACTGCGTAAGGTTTGCTCAATTAATTGTGAAAGATCAACGCCATTAAGATAATAGGTTTTAGCCGATTCTAAACGAGATAAATCTAACACATCATTGACTAAACGAGTCAGGCGATCAGTTTCATGATTTGCCGTTTCTAGAAACTCTTTGCGTTCGGTTTCTGTCAAATCTTCCCCAAATTCAGATAAAGTTTCAATGAAAGATTTTATATTAAATAATGGTGTTCTTAACTCATGGGAAACATTACTAATAAATTGACTTTTTGCTTCATTTAATTCGACTTCACGGGTAATATCTTGTACCGTCATTGCAATCCCTTTCAAGGTTTCTCTATGTTGATCAAAGACTTGCGTTAAAAGCACACGAACAACTCGTTGATTAGGTTGAGTTAAAGGAATCCGAAATTCTTCTGGAGATATTCCTGTTTCTATTTTAGATTTCTCTTGCTTAGTTTCCTTATTCTCTCTGTCAGATTCTTCTGAAGTTTCCGGATCACTTTGTACCATTTGTTGCAAAGGAATCGTCAATTGATTGGTTAATTCACTCGGCAATAGTTCTAGAATATTACTCCCAATGAATTTTTGTCCTTCCCAACCAAACATACGCCGCGCTGTGGGATTAACTAAGAGTAAATGTAAATTAGTATCTAATAGAATTGCGCCATCGACAATGGTCGAAACTAAGGTGTCTAATTTTGCTTTCTCTGCGGTTAATTCTTCAATATTTTGTTCTTCATAACTTTCCAGACGTTCTGCCATTTCATTAAAGCTAAAAATTAATTCCCCTAATTCACCCCCAAAAGGAAGATTAATTCGCTGTTTAAAATTACCTGTTGCAATATTTTTTACGCCTACTAGCAATTCTTTAATGGGACGAGTGATGGTTAAGGCATTAAAAACAGCCCCTAAAATTACCATAGCCCAAATCGCAACAAATACAGCAATAGTCACATCACGGGTTAAATTAGAGGAGTTAACGACGGTAGGATTAGGATTAATGCCAATGGCTAAAATTCCTAAATATTGACCGTCATGTTTGAGGGGGACAAAGACATCTGTAACCTCCCCATTAGGACTTTGATGCTGACGTACCATAGGTAAGCTATCATTTTCAAAGTCAGCATCTGGTAACTCAATACGACGTTTAATTGTCAAGGAATTTTGAACTTCTGCCGCCGAATAGGGAATACCAAAGAAAATTTGCCCATCTTTATCGGCATAAATCATATAGCGTATGCTGGAGGTACTTTGGTAAAAGCGACTCGAAAACCTTGCGACATCGGTTAAATTGTCTTCAGCAATTAAAGGAGCAACGTTAGAGGCCAGCAATAACCCTAAATCTCGACCAAAGCGTGTATCACTTAATTGGGCATCTTGTTGAATGCTATTGACGGCCCAAAAGGTTAAACCACTCATCAACAAGGAGACGGCCAGGGTCGCTGCTGCCATTAACTTCGTTTGCAGGGTAAATTCCGACCACCAGCGTCTAATTATCTCTCGGACTTTGGATAGGAGACTTAACAAGGTTTACTCAGATTCAAAATAATACATCGTTCAATTTACTTTCATATTATGGCCTACCTCTAGGGTTGATTGCCAGGAAATCAAGGATAGAACCGAATTTAAGATTAATTTTTGTCGATGGGTTGAAACTTCTGGGCAGTTGTGTTACGATAGTTAATCGTGAGATAAATGGGTCGATGCCCGAGTGGTTAATGGGGGCGGACTGTAAATCCGCTGGCTATGCCTACGCTGGTTCAAATCCAGCTCGGCCCACCACAATATTCATCTCACTGCCCGTGTGGCTCAGTGGTAGAGCACACCCTTGGTAAGGGTGAGGTCACGAGTTCAATCCTCGTCACGGGCTTTGTAGCTGTTATTGATGCGCTTCCATATAAGCTCTTAGTAATTGGTTGATCTCTGTTTGATAACTCGGCCCTTGAGACTTAAACCACTCTAATACATGCCTATCAATAGGGACTGTAGCTTGAGTTTTGGCTTTTGCATTGGGTACACCACGCCGTATAACTGCTTTAGCAAACATTTCCGGCATAACTTCTGGACAAGATGAAAGACTTTATTGTTCTTGATACTGAAGGAAAAGACTTATTAAAAGAAATTGCTGTTATTGATAGTCAAGGAAAATTGATTTATGAAGCATTTTCTCAAGAAAATCTCGATAATTATGACATAAAATTTAATCGGAAACCTCTCAAGGAAATTCTCAATGATTTTTCACAATTATCCCATAATAAATTAATTATTGGTCATCATATTAGCTGCGATCTTAAAGTTTTACAAAATAGTTATATTAAATTTGGTATTGATTGGGTTGCTTCAGATTTTAATTGTAGTTTAGAATTAGCTAAAAACTGTTTTCCAAACTTTCCCAGTTATTCCCTTGAATATTTAAGCAAAAAATTAGAACTCAAGGTAAATAACAGTTATTTCAACTCAAAAAAAGCTCATAATGCCAGATATGATGCTCAATTCACTTACCAACTTTATCGAAAAATATTAGCTAAAAAAGCCATGACATCCTATACCATTAATCCTTTCGGAAGCAATAGAGTTGATAATCCTTTTCAAGATCATGTTGATTTAAGTTCAATTTATCAAGATGAATATAGAATTTTAGAATCTATTATTGAAGATATCAAATATGACAAAAATCATCAAAGTAAAGGGGCTATTATTATTGGTGAACCTGGAAGCGGAAAAACACACTTAATTATGCGATTGGCCAAAAATCGCTTAAAATTCAACCGTTTATTATTTATTAGATGTCCCAATAATTCTCAAGCTGTTCTTTATCACATTTATAGTCGAATTCTAGAATCTTTTGTCCATGAAGTTCCAGGAACAAAATATTCTCAAATTGAGCATTTATTAGCCCATAGTTTTGTTAAGCTAATTAGTCATAATACTTTTATGAATCTTAATCAAAAAGATCTCTATATTATAGAGTGTGTGAAAGAAAATTCCTTAGATTTATATGAAAAATTAGGGGCAGAAGATAGTAGTAAAAAAATAGGTTATTGGCAACATATTGAAAAACGAACCAATGAATGGTGGTTTAATGAATATGGACTCTCTGGTTATGCTCCTCAAATTATTAAAGGAATTGTTAAATTTTGTTCCTATCAAGAACGAAAAAGAAAAGAATTAGTAACTCGTTGGTTAGCGGCTGAATCATTAGCTAAAGAAGATTTAGAGTTAATTGGATTAGAAGATTGGAGTGAAGAAATTAGTAAAGAAGATTTCTCTTTACAAGCAATCTCCGTATTTAGTAAATTATCTTTACTAGATGAACCTTTAATTATTGTTTTTGATCAATTAGAATCTTTAGGTTTAAGACCTAATGAAACTATCTTATTTCGGTTTGGTGAAGCTGTCAAAGAAATTTTCACTCACGTTCCCAATAGTTTAATTATTCTCAATCTTTTTCCTGATCGATGGCAGCAGTTTCAAGAAAAGATTGATCGTGCAATGATTGATAGATCATCTCAACATCAAATTTACTTAAAATCTCCTAATGATCAAGAATTAAAAGGTATTTTAGAATTAAGATCTCAAGATGAGGGAATTGATTTAACTGAGCTATTTACATCAGAAGAAATCAAAGATATTGTTGATCAAACATCAATTCGTGCCATGTTAAATCGAGCTTCAGATTATTATCGATTTAAGGTTAATAATATTCCTCTTCCTGAGCCAATTAATTCCAATGAAAATAAGCAAAATTATCAATCATTTTCTTTAGAAACAAGAGTAATAAGGATTGAAAATCAGTTATCTGAACTTCAAAAATTATTTAAACAATTAGGAGGATTTTTTGATAATCATGAATCCTTTATTATTACTAATGATGTTGCTTCACCTGATATTATTCCTTCAGTTCTTGAGAGCAAAAAATCAACAAATTCTCCTAGTAAAGTTATTAAAACTGAGGTGATACCCACAGTGATTGATATCAAAGATTCACCTATTATTAACACAATTAAAGACAGATTGCAAGAATTTTTAGAAAAAAATAAAGCAATTCTTAATCAAGAATATCAAAAACTACAAATCATTAGTGAAAGCGATGATATTGGTAAATTAATGGGAATTTTAGTAGCGTTTAAACCCGTCTTAAACCTTGAGATTGATCACTTACTATTAGGTAATAGAAAAGTACCGGATCACTGTCTAATTGAAAAAGACTCTAAAAAAGTATTTATTGGATTTTTACATAGTGATGGAGCGGCTTTTACTTCTCGTATCAAAAACTGTAATGAGTTAGTTGTTACCAACAAAATTATCCAATTTCAACTATGGAGAGATGCTAGACAAACTGCTATTAGTGGGAAAGGGGGAAACAATCAAATTGATATGCTCAATAATTCTGCTAACGGAAAATTTTGTATCATGGAAAAAGAAGATAGAATACAATTTGAACTAATTTATAAGGTAATTACTGACATTCAAAATAGAGATTTAGAGATAGAATTAGAACAAGCTTTAAGGTTTTTATTGTCAGAAATGACAGAATCTTGGTTAATTAAAACTTTATTATAATTATTCTTAATAAGAAGTGAAATTTGTGGAAACAAGAGATTTAGATGAAAATACCTTAATAGATTTAGATCAAAATGGCCAGCTTTGTAGCATGACCATTGAACACGCAAAAGAGAGGGTTGGCATTCCTGAAATCGAATATCAAACAATTACTTTACAATCCCCTTCTAAATAACTACTAAATATTCCCTTCGCTTTTTCACTGTACAAATAATGTTGTATATTAGCTAAGTGCTGAGTCTTTTCAAAATCTTGTCAATTAGGACTAACATTAATGGCTAAGGAAAAATCTGATTTACTGAAAATAACCAAGCAAGAGGAAGATTATTCTCGCTGGTACTTGGATATTGTAGACAGAGCCAAATTAGCGGAAGAATCTGGGGTTCGCGGGTGCATGATAATCAGGCCAGAAGGATTTGCGATTTGGGAGAATATGCAGCAAACCTTAGATAAGATGTTTAAGGATACTGGCCATTCCAATGCTTACTTTCCCCTGTTTATCCCTGTCAGCTATTTTTCTAAGGAAGCAAAGCACGTTTCGGGTTTTGCCAAAGAATGCGCCGTTGTTACCCATCATCGCTTAACTACCAATGAATCAGGGGAAATTGTCGTCGACCCTGAAGCTGAATTAGGGGAACCCTTAGTCGTCAGACCTACCAGTGAGACAATTATCTGGTCAGCTTACCGCAAATGGATTCAAAGTTATCGAGATTTACCGATTCTTTTAAATCAATGGGTCAATGTTTGTCGTTGGGAACTGAGAACTAGACCTTTTTTACGCACCACTGAATTTCTGTGGCAAGAAGGCCATACTGCTCATGCTACCTTTGCAGAAGCTGAAGCGGAATCTCAGCAAATGCTTGAGGTTTACAAAACCTTTGTACAAGACTATTTAGCCATTCCTGTTTTAGCGGGTCGTAAAACTGAAAATGAGAAGTTTCCAGGGGCGGAACATACTTATACAATTGAAACGATGACCCAGGACAAACGGGCCATACAAGTTGCTACCAGTCATAATTTGGGAACGACTTTTGCCAAAGCATTTGATGTGACTTATTTATCTGCTGAGGGAACCCAAGAATATCCTTTTGCTACCAGTTGGGGCATTACTACCCGATTAATTGGTACTTTAATCATGGTGCATTCCGATAATCAAGGATTTGTGTGTCCGCCGAGAATTGCGCCTTTACAGGTGGTTGGTGTGCCAATTTTCCGTAAAGAGGCAGAAAAAGAGAATGTCTTGGCAAAATTTCAAGAATTACAAGCAGAGTTTAAAACCCTTGATAAGTTTTCTTTTAAAGTTGATGAAAGGGAAAATTTAAGCCCAGGATTTAAGTTTAATGATTGGGAATTAAAAGGCATTCCGTTACGCATGGAAATGGGGCCCAGAGACTTACAAAATGGCAATGTTGTCTTAGTGCGTCGTGATACGGGAGAGAAAATTATTGTTCCCCAAAGCGAGTTAAAATCGAAGATTCCAGAGCTATTAGAAGACATTCAGACTAGCCTTTTCCAAAAAGCCCAAGAGTTTCAGGGTCAGAATACTTATTCAGTCTCAACTTATGAAGAATTTAAGACAGGAATTGAGACAAAGCCAGGGTTTTATTTAGTTTACTTTGATGGCAGTCCTGAAGATGAAGAAACCATTCAAGAGGAAACAAAAGCAACTGGCCGTTGTATACCGTTAGGGGAAACCAGTAAACCAGGTAAATGTTTTTATACAGGTAAACAAACTAATCAACAAGTTGTCTTTGCGAGAGCTTATTGATAGAAACTGGTCTAAAAATATACTTTGTAGGTGGGCAATGCCCGCCCTACAAGTTATGTGTTTACCAACGAATGGAACGAGAGGTATTTGCAGAAGGGGTGACAGCTACATCAGAATTTAGGGTTAAAGTGAGATCACGATCAGGATTAATTACCACGACTTGATGTGTTCCACCCCCAATAATTTGACCTTCTGGTAAACCCCAACCTAAGAAAGTACCTAAAGCGGCTCCACCTAAGACTTCCAGGGGTTCAATGCGGCGATCGCCTGTGGTTCCTGCAATAATAGTAGCAGTTCCGGCCCCGGCAAAGGTTCCGCTTAAAATATTAGCAATGGTGGCTCCATCATTGACGGTTTCGACTCTAGCGACAATGTGAGAAGTTGCATTAAGGGGTATCCATTGATTACCATTAATAATCATCTCCCTGGCCACATATTGGGCCCCTGGGTCTGCGGGTTCGAGTTGTCCCCGAATGATGGTTCCTGCGGGAATTAAGAGGTTGCCATTGCGATCGCTTAGGTTAGCTGCAACTTGTAATTCGAGGGGTATATATTCCCCTTGGTTGACTCGAATGGGTGACTCTCCCTCGTAGCTAACGGGAATTAAAGTTCCGCTAGGAATGATAACAGTATTATAGTTTTCTACAGTATTTTGGTTAGGTGTCGGATAGGGTTGAGCAAGCACCGAAACGACGGGCAATAATGGGGTTGCTGTAAGACCCAATAATAAAACACTGAGTGCAGATATTCCTGATTTGGTAAGATTAAATTTAGACATTGATCATCCCCTCCCTTGGCTGAAAAATAGGGTAGGGTATAGTTTCCCTCTACTTTAAGCATAGATCTAAAATTTAGGAATGTCAGTCCCCAAAATAGGGGAATTTTTAGAACTTTTGGGATGTTTATTGGAGGAAATAAGTAGAATTAAGTAGCAAAAAATGTCTTATGTATTGAGGTCAATTTGATGGAATCTCTTGTTAAAAAACGTTACTATACTGCTGAGGAATATTTGACCCAAGTTATTAAAACCAACAAAACCCAGTAGAGACGTTGCCTGCAACGTCTCTACGTTAATCTATTTTGATAACCGGATTTGGTATCATAACGAAATTACCCTTAATTTTGCCAGTGCTTTAAAAATTGCGCTACGGGGAAGAAATTACAAAGTTTATATGACAGATTTACGGTTATGGATTCCTACATTTAGGGTTTATACTTATCCTGATATTATGGTAGTGACAGGTCAACCTATTTACTTTTCTGAAACTGAAACCTTAAATTTAACTTCATTAGACTTGAGGATAAACCTAGGTGAAATTTACGAAGGAATTACCTTTGAGTCTATCTAGATTTTTTTACTATGTAGGGGCAATTCCTGAATTGCCCCTACTGCTGTCAATATAATGGGAAATTAAACAGCTTTTTGTATTCCAGGAAAATGCTGATATTTAGCATAAAATCCCAGTAACATTAAGACAACAATTCCCACCGTTCCAATACCTATATAACTGGGAACCCAAAAAGATGCTTCAATGGTATTCAGTTGACCTGGTTGAAGTTTCCAAATCATGGTTTTATCAACTAAAGTTGAGCCATTGCCTAAACTTTCACCATTTTTGAGTAAATCTTTAACTGTCCAAGGAGTCGTTAAAGCAAATTTTAAATCGACTAAAGATCCAGGACTAACAATAATATTACCCTGTTTAGATAAGACTCCTAATGCTCTTAGATCAACTTGAATATTGAGGAGATTTTGTTCAAAAAATACCCAATTACTTTGTTTAATTGACATCTCTGCCTTGAGTTGCACTAACTCTGAATCTTCTACTTTAAGACCAGAAGCAATCTCAGTGGTTTTAGGATTAAAAAATTGATTAAATTTTTCAGTTAAGTCTTTTCCATTACTAAAAGGAATTCTCACAATCATCTCTTCTGGAGAAATTTTCTTGGCAGTTCCTTTAAGTTCTTTGGCGCGACTTTCTAGACTATCTAACCATTTAGTAGCCTCAGTTTGACTCAAACTGGTCAACTGTTCAGCTAAGCGAATATGTTGAACAATTTCCCCCTGATGTTGCTCAGAAAAATTAACACCCACATCATAACGGACACATCCCGTTAAGACCATTACTAAACTAAAAATCAGAGGAATGAATAAGGATCTTAATAATCCTTTTTTTGCGGTTTGATTGTCATTTGTTTGCTGATTCACAGTTCCCAATTAACCCTTAATGCTAACAATAAAAGAGTAACAAAAATTAACTTCTGTGCGATCGCGTCGGAACGAAGATAGGAACTTCTGACTTCATTTAATCATCGTCCCAGTCATCATTTGTAGCAGCACTACCACCACCAACCGTGACTAAATCAATTTGTTGTCGATAATAGTCTACACTTTTTACTTCCACTTCGACTTCATCCCCTAAACGATAGGCAATACGATTTTTTCGGCCCACCAAACAACCATGACGGGCCCGATATTCATACCAGTCATCTTTAAGGGAACTCACATGAACTAACCCTTCTACTAATAAATCCTCAATTTCCACAAAGAAACCATAGGACTGAACCCCTGTAATTAATCCGCGAAAAACTTGTCCGGTTCTTTCTTTCATTTTCTCAGCTTTCTTTAACCCGTCAAGATCTTTTTCTGCATCTTCTGCTAACTTTTCTCGATCATTGAGATGGGTGATTAACAAATGAAAGGTGTCCTCTAATTCTTCCTGGATAGTAGGAGGTAATACATTCCAGTTAATATTGCCATGACTACTATTACTGCGAAGATCTACACCAGTTTTTGATTGTTTGGTGCGACGATCACGTCCTTGACTGAACAGTAATTTTAAGACCCGTTGAATTAATAAATCAGTATAACGTTGTCCAGGGGAAACACAATGCGTGTAACAATCGGAGTAAGCTAAACCAAAATGGGGGGCCGGATGACTACTATATTTAGAAGATTTTAAGGTGTCATGAAGCAAATAATTCAATACCCGTACCTTAGAAGATTGACTGAAAGCTTGAGTTAAGTTGTAGTAATCTTGAGGTTTAATATCTTCTTCCGGGTCTAACTTCACCTCTAAGCCTAAATTCTGAGCTAATTTGATTAAGTCTTCTAGTTCTTCCCAATCAGGTTCTGGTTGGGTACAATAAATCCCTGGAAGTTGTAATGCCGATAAATGCTCCGCCACCAATTTTCCAGCAACAATGATCAATTCAGTTAATAAAGAACGAATAGGAACCGTAGAAGAAGCAATAATTGTTCCCACTCTTCCTTCATCTTGATAGGGAGATCTCGGTTCTAATTGAATTTCAAATCCTCCCCGTTGTAACCGTTGTGCTTTAACCAGGGGACTGAGGGTAAAGAATAATTGCTTTAGTCGTTCGGTTAAGTCTTGTTCTTGCTCAGGGATCTGCTCTAAATTGGATAAGATAGTGTGAGCTTGTTGATAAGTTAATTGATAATCAACATTAATAACAGTGGGTTGTAGATTAAATTCTATCAATTGACCATTCTTATCAAAAGTCATGATCACTGATAGGGTTAAACAGTCTGTTTCGGGTTTGAGGGAATAGCGTTCGATCACCGTTTCTGGAAATAAGGGCAGCACTTTTTCCCCTAAATAAACAGTGCTTCCGCGTTTTTTGGCTGATTTATCTAAAATAGAATCGGGTTGAATATAATGGGCTATATCCACAATATGAACCCCAAATTGCCAATACTGCTCTTCGGTTTTTTCTAAGGTAAAAGCAGTTTCGATAAAGGGTTGACAATCTCTTTTGAGATCTTCAACAAAGCTAAAGGTTAGGAATTTTCGCCAATCTACCCGATTTTTAAGCTCTTTAGGCTCAAAGGTTGTGGGTAACGCCTCCGCCGTTTTGTGGATCGCCTCTGAGAAGATTTGGGGTAAATCATGTTTACAACAGACAATATCTGTATCAGCCGCCGCTTCTGCATCACTGCCTAAAATGCGGGTTACTTGTCCCACAGGAGGATGATCACCAATAGGATAACGTACCACAGACACATGAACCAAATGATCCACCGCTTTTTCTAAATTTCCCCCATTTTCTTGGAGCATTAATTCAAATAACAAGCGATCATCTAAGGGAATGGCCCGATAGTCTTCATCCTCTTTTTTGACTTGAGCTAAGAGGGAAGGGTTAGCTCGTTCGAGGATCAGTCTTACTTCTCCTTCTGGGGAACGACGACGGGTTCCTTCTTTAATAATTTTCACTAACACGCGATCGCCATTCCAAGCATTACTGAGATAGGTTTCTCTCACATAAATGTCTTCCGCATCTTCTTCATCTTGAATGGCAAAACAAAACCCTTTACTAGAACAGCGCAATTTGGCTTCCACGACGTTGTCTTCAGGAATTCGTCGATATTTTCCTCGCTCCTTGACTAACATTCCAATGCGTTCAAGAGCGTCGAGGATAATTTGCAGTTGTTGGACGCTTTCTTCGTCTTCACATCCTAGTTTTTTCTCTAGCAGTTTGGCCGCCACTAATTTGTTATCACTAAAATGGGACAATAGTGTAGCGATTGAAAATTCCATCTATAGCAGTCCTTACTAAATGTGAGTTGGCATTGTTTGTCTGAAGATAGGAGGAACGGCACTCTGTCAATCATGAGTAATTCTTTCGTTTAAACTCCACACCTAAGTTACGAAGGTGTCCTATCTAAGCTGAAGATTTCCCTGTAATTGGGGCATTTAGGTTGCTGATAGTGTTAACCTGAAGTTGACACCTCTAAACCCTGTTTTTGAGTGGGACTAGCAAGGGTGAATGTTTCAAGGTTTCACACCGCTAGAAGGGTTAAGCTGACATTCCATCACGATGAGTGACGTTGTCTTTAGGAACCTGGGATTTTGTTGGCGAGAAGTACCCCTTAAGAGCAAAGTGAGAGTTGTATCTTTGAAAAGGACGACTCTCGTTGGAGATTAACCCTGCTTAAGATTAGGATAATCAACTAATCTGGGGTTGCTTCCTGCCACAAACTCATCTAGTCTCTCATTTTACCAAGGGAAGGGACAATCTGAATATTTGTCTTTCGAGGTGTCAACAGTAACACAGACTGCTAGACTGTCACAGGATATATGTAGATTCAGCAATCTGGGGAGTTTTTCTGACTTTTTGACCAGAATTTGTTATAAAATAGTACAAAAGAACTTGAAATGTTAAGTAGAGACTGATAACTAACAATGATGTTAACCCAATTCCGAATCAAATACCCTCAAGGTAGTCTAATCAGTGAGTTAATCACCATTAATCATGGTAAGTACATTGTACGGGCCTTGGTGCAAATCAATGGTCTAACGTTAGGGACAGGATTAGCGGCTGATGATACCATTGAAATAGCAGAAGAGCGGGCCAAAGAGCGAGCTTTAGACAGTCTTCAACTTGATCAGATGTTAGTTGAATCTTCTCCAACTGTTGTTTCTCCTTCGCAACAACCTCTGACAGAAACAATAAACGCTGTTGAAATCCAGGAAAAAACACCGGAACCTCTTCAAAAAAATAATCCCATAGAAGAGGTAGAAAAAACGCCGCAACCATCAGTTAAAACCAACAGTAAAACCCTACCTAAATCTACAAAAAAAGCGGCAAATGCTGCCATAAAATCTTCAGAAATTGAGTTTATTCCCCCGAAACAAACTCCCATTGCTGCGGTTGAAACTGTTACAAAACCTGAACCTGAAAGGGAAGAAACCGTAATTGCGACTTCTCAAACTATAGTTGAATTTGAAAGGGAAGAAACCGTAATTGCGACTTCTCAAACTATAGTTGAATTTGAAAGAGAAGAAACCGTAATTGCGACTTCTCAAACTATAGTTAAACCTGAACAAGAAGAACAACCCTTACCCATTTTAGAAACCACCAAAGCATCAGAAATAGAAGAAGAAGCCTTAGATTTTTCTGATATTATTGCTCGTTCTAATGCGGAATTAAAGCGATTAAAATGGACAACTGATCAAGGTCGAGAATATTTACTAAAAACCTATGGAAAGCGATCGCGTCAAGTGTTATCTGATGAAGAACTACTGGAATTTCTGCATCATTTAGAAAGTCTCCCCACCCCATCTTAGTAAGTAGGGAGAGGAAAGATTTAAGCCACAGCAACCGGAGGATTACTTGCTGAAGGACGACGGTTAATCACTTGATCAATTAATCCATATTCTTGTGCTTCTTCAGCCGACATAAAGAAGTCCCGTTCTGTATCTTCAGCAATCTTATCTAACGATTGTCCCGTATGACTGGCTAAATGACTATTCAAAAGTCCTTTGAGATAAAGAATTTCTTTGGCCTGAATTTCAATATCTGTCGCTTGTCCTTGGGCCCCACCGAGGGGTTGGTGAATCATAATGCGAGAGTTAGGGAGACTCATACGTTTACCTTTGGCCCCTGCACTGAGGAGAAATGCCCCCATACTGGCCGCGAGTCCAATACATATCGTAGAGACATCAGGACGAATTTGATTCATGGTATCAAAGATTCCCAGACCCGCAGAAACAGAACCCCCAGGAGAGTTGATATAGAGGTAAATATCTTTATCGGGGTCTTCTGCTTCGAGGAATAACAACTGGGCCACAATGAGATTAGCATTCTCGTCTCTGACTTCTTGTCCCAGAAAGACAATGCGTTCCCGTAAGAGACGGGAGTAAATATCAAAAGCGCGTTCACCACGGCCAGAGGTTTCGATAACGGTAGGAATCATGGAGTTTCTATTTTTTGTCGTGTTTCTTTTGATTTTAGCGAGTTTGTCTGCCCGATGGATAGATAAGCAAGTTGCTCATCTATAAACTGAGCTTATATTTATGATAATTAATACTTTTGTTGTATTCCTTTACAATTCGTTACAAAGTTGCTAATATGAATTCATCATACAAAAGGCAAACGCCGAAAGGCAAAAAAGCCAACCTTATCGTACCTCGAAAACAAAATAGGAATTATACCCAAATGACTACTACCTTACAACAACGCGAAAGCGTTTCCGTTTGGGAACAGTTTTGTCAGTGGGTTACCAGCACCAACAACCGCATTTATGTAGGTTGGTTCGGTACTCTGATGATCCCCACCCTCTTAACTGCTACCACTTGCTTCATCATCGCTTTCATCGCTGCTCCTCCTGTGGACATCGATGGTATCCGCGAACCCGTAGCTGGTTCTTTACTATACGGAAACAACATCATCTCTGGTGCAGTTGTTCCCTCTTCCAACGCGATCGGTCTTCACTTCTATCCCATCTGGGAAGCTGCATCTTTAGATGAATGGCTTTACAATGGCGGCCCTTACCAATTAGTAATCTTCCACTTCTTAATCGGAGTATTTTGCTACTTAGGTCGTCAGTGGGAACTGTCCTACCGTTTAGGAATGCGTCCTTGGATCTGTGTTGCCTACTCTGCACCTGTATCTGCTGCGACTGCTGTATTCTTAATCTACCCCATCGGACAAGGTTCTTTCTCTGATGGTATGCCTTTAGGAATCAGTGGAACCTTCAACTTCATGTTCGTGTTCCAAGCAGAACACA
>NZ_JAYGHP010000027.1 GCF_034932065.1 Crocosphaera sp. UHCC 0190 | reverse complement strand
TTGTTGATAACAAGTGAAAACGGTTACATCGGGTAAATTTAGTAAAGTATCTAGATGAAAGTCCATTTTTAAGTCTGTAATAAAAAGTAGCTATCGCTACATTTTACCACAGAATGCTGAAAGAGCCAACAGGGGAGTAAGAAACTTATTCAACGTCAAAAAGAAGGAAACAGAAATATAGGTTCTCTCTTAGAAAATGTCATTACTCAAATACACGGTTTAGACAAACTTTCTCGACTGACAAACCCTTTACAGTTTGGGGAAAATGAAGATGATCAACTGTTTGCGGTGGGGTTAGAATTAGTAATTACTTGGGTTAATCGTATTTTATTCTTAAAGTTATTAGAAGCGCAACTGATTAATTATCATAAAGGTGACAAGTCTTTTGCTTTTTTGAATTTAGATAAGCTTAAAAATTATTCTGACTTAAATTTTCTCTTTTTCAATGTCTTAGCTTGTGAAACCAGTCAAAGAGATGAGTATGTTAACGAGAATTTTGCGACTGTTCCCTATCTCAATAGTTCTCTATTTGAACCCACAAACTTAGAACATGAAACCATTGTTATTAGTAATCTTAGACAGGAAAATTTATCTATTTTTTCGGCAACCGTATTAAAAGATAATGCAGGGAAAAAGCGCACGGGTGAACTCAATGCACTACAATATTTATTTGAGTTTCTGGATGCTTATGATTTCAGTAGTGAGGGTTCAGAAGCGATACAAGAAGATAATAAAAGGTTAATTAATGCGTCGGTTTTGGGGTTAATCTTTGAAAAGATCAACGGTAATAAGGAAAGTCAGCGCATACAAGAAACTTTATTTCATGAGAAACAGACTTTAATCGAAAATTGTTTATTTGGGGTGGATATTAACCCAAACTCGGTTAAAATTTGTCGGTTGCGGTTATGGATTGAATTATTGAAAAATGCTTATTATAAGGGACAAAATGAGTTAGAAACTTTACCGAATATTGATATTAATATTAAGTGTGGGAATTCTTTAATTAGTCGTTTTGAGTTACACTCTCCTTTAGGGTTTGGATTGAAAAATAAGCAATATGATATTTTATCTTATCAAAATGCAGTACGAATTTATCGCAAAACTAAAAGTAAGCAAGAAAAACGAGAAACAGAAGGATTAATTAAGAAAATCAAGGATAATTTTAGAACAATATTAAATGAACAAGATCCAAAAAAATCTCAAATCAGAAAGTTAAAAATGCAATTAAATTTATTGGAGAATCAAACATTATTATTAGAGGAAAGTAAAACCGATAAAAAAGCAAGGGAAAAGAAAATCAATAAATTAAATAATGAGATTGATAAGTTAACTGTTGAGTTAGAAGAAATAGAAAGCGGTAAGATTTATGAGAATGCCTTTGAATGGCGGTTTGAGTTTCCAGAAGTGTTAAATAATAAGGGTGATTTTGTTGGTTTTGATGTTATTATTGGTAATCCTCCTTATATTAGACAAGAAGAAATTAAAGCATTAAAACCTTATTTACAACAACAATATACCTGTTATACAGGAGTTGCTGATTTATTCATCTATTTCTATGAAAAAGGATTTAATATACTGAAAATGCAAGGCAGTTTGACTTATATTTCTTCTAATAAATATTTTCGGTCAGGATATGGGGAAAAATTGCGATCATTTTTAACAATAAATACCACCATACATACATTAATAGACTTTGGTGATGCACCTGTTTTTGAAGAAGCGATCGCCTATCCTAGCATTATTATCTTATCCAAAGAAAATCAAAATAGTGATACAACTATTAATGTGTTAACTTGGGAAGCAGATAAACCTTTTAATGAGTTTATTTCTATTATTACTCAAAATAATTTTGTGATGCAGCAAAAAGATTTATTATCTGATGGATGGCGGTTAGAATCTTCTGCTGTGTTACGATTATTAGATAAATTGAGAAATGCAGGTACACCATTAGGAGAATATGTTAAGGGTAGGTTTTATCGTGGTGTTTTAACAGGGTTTAATGAAGCTTTTGTCATTGATAGAGAAACCAGAGATAGATTAATTGCCGAACATCCTTCATCAGAAGAAGTTTTAAAACCGTTTTTAAGGGGACGGGATGTTAAAAGATGGGTGATAAATAATCCTGATTTGTGGTTAATTTTTACAAGACGGGGAATAGATATAAATCAATATCCTGCGATTCTTAATCATTTAACTCAGTATAAAGATAGATTGACACCTGAAATAGAAGGAGGGAGAAAAGCAGGAAATTATCAATGGTATGAGATACAAGATAATATTGCTTATTATAACGAGTTTGAAACTTTTAAAATTATTTATCCTGATATTGCTAATAACTGTAATTTTTCTCTTGACCTAAATCAACTGTTTCCTGATTGTACTTTATTCATGATTCCTAATGGTTCATTATCTTTATTGGCAATTCTCAATTCAAAAGTAATACATTCCTTTTTCCCTCAAATATGTCCAAAAATTAGAGGGGATTTTATGCGGTTTAAATCTATTTATGTTTCTCAAATTCCTATACCAAAAGCCACAGAAAAGCAAGAGAAAAGTGTTACAGAAATAGTTAATAAAATACTAGAAATTAAAAGTAATAATCCTAATGCTGATGTTAGTGAATTAGAGAGAGAGATTGATCAATTAGTGTATGAACTTTATGGGTTAAATGAGGAGGAGATTGCTATAATGGAGAGTAGTCGTTAAACAACCCATGAATCCTTATCAACTTGTAATTGATACTAATGTTATCTTATCAGGATTGCTTTCTCGTAAAGGTGCATCCTATAAATTGTTAAGGATACTGAATGATAAACGTTGGCAAATTAATATTTCTACTACCTTAATTTTTGAATATGAGCAAACTCTCAAAAGAAACTCTCAAAAGTTGGGTTTAACTCTCCAAGAGATTAATTATGTTATTAATGAAATTTGTTCTCTCGCTAACCATCGTAAAATATTTTATTTATGGAGGCCAATGGCAACCGATCCAGATGATGATTTTTTGATTGATTTAGCGATTGAATCTCAAGCTGACTTTATTATCAGTTATAATAAAAAAGACTTAAAAGCAATTGAAAAATTTGGTATTTTAGTCTTGACCCCAAAACAGTTTTTACAACTAATAGGAGAAATAAAATCATGAAACTTAATGCTCAAATTCCTGATGCTTTATACCAGCAACTTGAAACCTTAGCAGATAATCAAAGTATCTCTATTGATCAACTTGTTACTATTGCGTTATCTGCTCAAATTTCTTCCTGGATGACAAAAGATTATATTGAAGAAAAAGCAAAACAAGGAAGTTGGGAAAAGTTCCAACAAGTTTTGGATAAAGTCAGCGATCAGGAACCTGACGAATATGATAAATTGTAATGAGAAGCGAATATAAACTAAGTGAATATGTTATACTGTTTCTTGAGGTTAAGACCCATAAAAACTATTAATTAGAATTAAAAAGTAGTCATGATGAGTACCGATACAGCATTATGGAATATTGTAGAAAATATGCCTGATTCTCTAAAAATTGAGCTTTTACAATATGCTGAATATTTAATGACTAAATCTTTACACCTGCAACCAGAAGAAAAAAGTGAGGAGATAACAACGAAAAAAGTATTAGCGGGTTCAATGAAAGGTACTTTTATTTTACCGTTATCTGAGGATTTTGATGAACCTTTAGAAGATTTTATCGAATCGATAGAACCCTTAGATAAAAACAATAAAAATCAACAAAAAACAGTCATAGAAAAGATGGGAGGTTATCCTAAGTTTTTATTAGAGGGACGTGGAAACTTATCAGATAGAGATGTTCGTAAAAAAATTATAGGAGATATAATCAAAGAAAAACATCAAAAATAGATAGAATAGCTTATAATAAAAACAGAGAAAACAACAGAGAGAATAGTTATGATTAAAGACTCTTATCAAATCAGTGTTGTTATCGAAAAAGATGAATATGGTTATTATGCTTATTGTCCACAATTAGAAGGTTGTCAAACCCAAGGAGATTCTTTAGAAGAAATTAAAACGAATATTCACGAAGCAATTGAACTTTATTTATCCACTCTCTCTGATGACGAGAAAAAAGAACGGTTAAGTCAAGAAATTTTGACTATGACTATGGAGGTAAAAGTTGCCTAAGTTTCCTAGATTAACTGCTAAAGAAGCTGAAAAACTTTTGCTAGATAATGGTTTTATTCAAATTAGAACTCAAGGTAGTCACCGAATCTATCTCAAAAATCAAATTAGAGTAGTTGTTCCTTTCCATTCAGGGAAAATATTACATCCCAAAATTATCAAGCAAGTCATAAATGCAATTGAAAAAGAGTCTGAATAATACATATATTTTACTTATTTCTTGATTTCTAAATAAATATCCTCTGGTAGAATTTGCTGCATCGTATAAGCATTAATATTAGGGAGAGTTACTAATCTGTTTGCTTGCTTTTCAATCGTCTTTTCAAACATATTTCTAACTAATCTACCATTACCAAAACTTTTATCTCGTTTCTCGTATAAATCAGTTAATTGACTTAACATCATTGTTCTCGCATCTGAACTTAACTCATAATTATTTGTCTGACAAATCTGCTCAAAAATATCTAATAATTCGTGAGGGGTATAATCAGCAAAATGAAAATAACGATTAAACCGAGATTTTAACCCAGGATTTGATTCAATAAATCTGGTCATTTCGTCCCCATAACCTGCTACAATAACCACTAATCTCTCTCGATAATCTTCCATACGTTTAAGTAACATCTCAATCGCTTCTTGTCCAAAATCATGACCAGAATCAGCAGGTTTAAGCGTATAAGCTTCATCAATAAATAATACCCCATCTAACGCAGATTCAACTAATTCATTAACTTTTTCTGCTGTTTGTCCTACATATCCTGCAACCATTCCAGATCGATCAGTTTCAATTAAATGTCCTTTTTTCAGAATACCTAACTGTTGATAAATTTTACCCATCAAACGCGCAACTGTCGTTTTACCTGTACCTGGAGAACCACAAAAAACTGAGTGTAAGGTTATAGGAGTTCGAGATAAACCTTGTTGTTCCCGTAACTTTTGAATCTTGAGAAAATTAATATATTGACGCACTTCATCCTTTAAATTATTTAGACCAATTAAATTATTTAATTCTTGTAAATATTCATCAATAGAATGACTCTGAGGATAATTATCTGAATAATAAGAGCTTTTTTTTGTGCTTATATTTTCCCAATTTGTTGTTTTATTTCTCTCATATTTAATTTCTTGTTGTCTTCTTTCTTGTTGAAGCTGATCTTGTTCTCTAATCCTTTGACAATCCCGTTCAATGGCCTGTCTCCGTCTTAATTCTGCTCTCAATCTAACTTTCTCTTGTTCAATTTTTTGTTGCCTTTTATAGTCTTCCTCCCGTTGAATAAGTTGGCGATCGCGTTCAATCTCTTGTTTAATTCTCTCTTGTTTCTTTTGTTCTTCTAGCCTTAATTTTTCCAGATCTTGTTTAACTAAATCATGATAATTATTATAGTCAGACATACTGATAGCCTCATCTAAAGAATTAAGAAACTGTTGCCATTATGGGTTAGAATAATTATGTTAAACCCACAAAGACGCGATCGCAGAAAGTGCTAATTTAGTATTCCCCTCACCCTTCACCAAATTAACACCCCATTAGACGAAAACGCTTCACCCCCACAAAAAAAATATTATCAGCGTTATTACAAGCCACCTTTAACCCTTTTGTGCTAGAATTTTTGAAGATTTTGCTATTAGGGGAGTCGAAAGTCGTCTCTTCAGCCATTATTTAGGGAAGTTCCATGACAACAACAAGTAACTACGGTGCAGAACAAATTCAAGTTCTCGAAGGACTCGACCCTGTTCGTAAACGTCCAGGGATGTACATTGGAACCACTGGGCCGAGGGGACTACATCATCTCGTCTATGAGGTGGTGGATAACTCCATTGATGAGGCCTTAGCTGGTCACTGTACCCACATTGAAGTGGATATCAACGCCGATGGTTCCGTGACTGTTATCGACGACGGACGGGGCATTCCCACAGACATCCATCCTACCACGGGAAAATCAGCCTTAGAAACCGTCATGACCGTACTTCATGCGGGGGGAAAATTCGGGGGAGGAGGTTATAAAGTTTCTGGGGGGTTACATGGGGTCGGAATTTCCGTCGTCAACGCCTTATCAGAATGGGTAATTGTAACTGTTTGGCGAGACGGAAAAATCCACGTTCAACGCTACGAACGGGGAATTCCTGTCACAAGCTTAGAAGCAAAACCAGATCCAGAACATTCAACCGGAACCTCTATTTCTTTCTTGCCAGATACTCAAATCTTCACCGGAGGAATTGAGTTTGATTATAATACATTGTCAGGAAGATTACGAGAATTAGGATATTTGAATGCGGGAGTCAGAATTACCTTTACTGACCACAGAAAAGAAGAACCCCATATAGAAAGTTATTGCTATGAAGGCGGTATTAAAGAATACGTTGCCTATATGTGTCGAGACAAAGATCCATTACATCAAGATATTATCTACGTTTCTGGTGAAAAAAATGGTGTTCAATTAGAAGTTGCCTTACAATGGTGTATTGATGCTTATAGTGATAACTTGTTGGGATTTGCTAATAATATTAGAACTATTGATGGAGGAACCCACTTAGAAGGGTTAAAAACAGTCCTAACCAGGACAATGAATAATGTTGCCCGCAAACGAAATAAAATTAAAGAAAATGAACCGAACTTAGGGGGAGAAAACGTCCGCGAAGGGTTAACCGGAGTGATTTCGGTGAAAGTTCCTGATCCAGAATTTGAAGGGCAAACAAAAACAAAATTAGGCAATACAGAAGTGAGGGGAATTGTTGATTCCTTAGTGGGAGAAGTGCTAGGAGAATACTTAGAATTTAACCCCCATGTTGCTGATAATATTATTGAGAAAGCAGTCCAAGCTTTTAAAGCAGCAGAAGCAGCAAGACGGGCCCGAGAATTAGTCCGCCGTAAGTCAGTTTTAGAATCTTCTCCCCTACCTGGAAAATTAGCTGACTGTAGTAGTAGAGATCCCCAAGAATCTGAGATTTTCTTAGTAGAAGGAGACTCCGCAGGAGGTAGCGCAAAACAGGGACGAGATCGACGGTTTCAAGCAATTTTACCCCTCAGAGGAAAAATCATTAATATTGAGAAAACCGATGATGCTAAAATCTACAAAAATAACGAGATTCAATCCTTAATTACTGCTTTAGGCTTAGGCATTAAAGGGGAAGAATTTGATTCCGCACAATTGCGTTATCATCGTATCGTAATTATGACCGATGCTGACGTTGATGGAGCGCACATCAGAACTCTTTTATTAACCTTTTTCTATCGTTATCAACGGGACTTAGTAGATCAAGGATATATCTATATTGCTTGTCCTCCATTGTATAAAGTAGAACGGGGGCGCAACCATGTTTATTGTTATAATGAGAGACAATTACAAGAACATTTGAACACTTTGCCAGCTAATGCAAATTACACCATTCAACGGTTTAAAGGGTTAGGAGAAATGATGCCCACTCAACTTTGGGAAACCACCATGAACCCAGAAACTCGTAGCATGAAACGGGTAGAAATTGAAGATGCTGCTGAAGCTGATCGCATTTTTACCGTGTTAATGGGCGATCGCGTGGCCCCCCGACGGGAATTTATTGAAACCTATGGGCCCAAGTTGAATTTACTCGATTTAGATATTTAATAAAATGGCAGACAAAACAACATTAATTCGGTTGTCTCAAGCTCAATTGAATTTATTAGAAATTTGTCCGCCTCAATTTCAACGCTTGTATTTAGAACAATTGGGATCGCCCATGAGTCCAGAAATACAGGATAATTTAACCTGGGGAAGCCAATTTCATCAATTAATGCAGCAACGGGAATTAGGCTTACCCATTGATTCTCTTTTAGGGAAAAATCAAGACTTACAACAAACAATGACGGCGTTAGTAACGGCCGTAGAAACACAACATGAGATCAGCCAAACTCCCTGGAAAGAAGCGGAACATTGTCGAAATTTTGCCCTACAAAGATATTTATTGACAGTGATTTATGATTTATTAATTCTCACAGAAGATCAAGCGCAAATATTAGATTGGAAAACCTATCTTCAGCCACAAAACCAGCAAAAACTTGCTAAAAATTGGCAAACTAGGCTTTATTTGTATGTCCTTGCAGAAACCTCTGATTATCTTCCTGAACAAATTTCTATGACTTATTGGTTTGTGAAACTGCCTCACGAACCCCAATATTTAACCTTTGTTTATAATCAAAAAGAACATCAAAAAACTCATAAAGATTTAACTAAATTATTAAGCAAGCTTGATGATTTTTTAGAGAATTATAATCAAAATAACATTAATTTTTCCCATTTTAATAACTGTGGAGAGACCTGTCCTTATTCCTCTCTGTTTCCTGAGCTAAAAGATAGCATAGAGGATGAGGATGAGAATGAAACTGAGGATAATTTATCATTAATTATCGATGAAATAGAAGAAGTGTCAATTTGAAAGTTGAAAATCTCAAAATAAATCTTTATTGTGTCCTCATAACTGATAAAATGACATTGGATACATCTTTATTGTATGAGTATTATTATGAATTCTCCACAACCTACCACTGGTGCAGATGCTGTTGATGTTGCGATCGCTGCGGGACTCGATCTTGATGGTACGCCGATTCCCACTGCTAAGTTAGAATTATATAATAATGTCATGGCTTTAGAAGGACAACGACAACGGAGTGGAGTTAGTAATACCATGCGTTCTCGTATTGTTAGAATTGGGGCGAAACATATCCCCCAAGAAGACTTAAATCAGATGCTTCTTAATGCTGACTTTGCTCCTCTTAAAGAGAAAGAAATTGCTTTTTATTACAAAAAATAATGGCATTTAAATTTGATCTGACCATTTTTAACTAAGCCAAAGAGATTATAAGTGTTTAGGTGATTTTGCACTGCCCTAAAAGCCTTAAACCTAAATAAAGGATTAGATTGTACATAAAAAGGCGATCACAACCGATACAATAATGTCGGTTTATTCTATCTAACTCTACAAATACAGCTTATGCCACGCCGCGAAGATCTAAAGAAAATATTAATTTTGGGCGCAGGCCCTATTGTAATCGGACAAGCTTGCGAATTCGACTATTCTGGGACTCAAGCTTGTAAAGCGTTACGAGAAGAAGGCTATGAGGTGGTTTTAGTCAATTCTAACCCTGCTTCTATTATGACCGATCCGGACATGGCTAACCGTACCTATATCGAACCTCTCACCCCCGATATGGTAGAAAAAGTCATTGCCAAAGAACGTCCTGATGCGTTATTACCGACAATGGGAGGACAAACTGCCCTGAATGTGGCCGTAGCATTGTCTAAAAATGGGGCCTTGGATAGATACAATGTAGAATTGATCGGTGCGAAACTCCCTGCTATTGAAATGGCAGAAGATCGCAACCTATTCAAAGAAGCAATGGCTAAAATTGGGGTTCCCGTCTGTCCTTCCGGTATTGCTAGTACCCTCAAAGAAGCAAAGGCTATTGGGGAAGAAATCGGTTCCTATCCCTTGATTATACGCCCTGCATTCACGTTAGGGGGTACTGGAGGGGGTATTGCTTATAACCAAGAAGAATTTGAGGAAATGGCCCAATTTGGGATTGATTCCTCTCCAGTCTCTCAAATTTTAGTCGAAAAATCCTTGTTAGGTTGGAAAGAATACGAATTAGAAGTCATGCGCGACTTAGCGGATAATGTGGTCATTATCTGTTCTATCGAAAACTTTGACGCAATGGGGGTACATACAGGAGACTCTATTACTGTAGCCCCGGCCCAAACTTTAACAGATAAGGAATATCAACGGTTAAGAGACTATTCTCAAGCCATTATCCGCCAAATTGGGGTAGAAACAGGGGGATCTAACATTCAATTTTCGGTTAACCCTGTTAATGGGGATGTGATCGTTATTGAAATGAACCCCCGCGTTTCTCGTTCTTCTGCGTTAGCATCTAAAGCGACAGGGTTTCCTATTGCGAAAATTGCCGCTAAATTAGCTGTCGGTTACACTCTCAATGAGATCAATAACGATATTACTAAGCAAACCCCGGCATCTTTTGAACCGACTATTGATTATGTGGTGACAAAAATTCCTCGGTTTGCGTTTGAAAAATTCCCCGGTTCTCAACCTATTTTAACCACTCAGATGAAGTCGGTAGGGGAAGCAATGGCCATTGGTCGAACCTTTCAAGAATCTTTCCAAAAAGCGTTAAGATCTTTAGAAACGGGTCGTTATGGTTTTGGTTGCGACAAGAAAGAAACTTTACCTTCTCTGTCTCAAGTTCGGGCCAGTTTACGCACTCCTAATCCTGAAAGGGTTTATAGTATTTACCATGCCATGAAATTAGGCATGACAGTGGAGGAAATTTACGAATTAACTGCCATTGATATCTGGTTTTTGGATAAATTACAAGACCTCATCGAAACAGAAAAGGTTATCAAACAAACTCCCTTGAAACAAATAACTGCCCCGCAAATGCGGTTAATTAAACAAAAAGGGTTCAGCGATCGCCAGATAGCTTTTGCCACGAAAACCACAGAAGATGAAGTCCGGGCCTATCGTAAAGGTTTAGGCATTATTCCGGTGTATAAGGTAGTCGATACTTGCGCAGCTGAATTTGAAGCCTTTACCCCTTATTATTACTCTACCTACGAACCCGACGAAACGGAAGTCACTCCTACAGATAAACCCAAAGTCATGATCTTAGGTGGAGGGCCAAACCGCATTGGCCAAGGGATCGAATTTGACTATTGTTGTTGTCATGCGGCCTTTTCTCTCAGTGATGCAGGGTTTGAAACCATCATGGTTAACTCCAACCCCGAAACCGTTTCTACCGACTACGATACCAGCGATCGCTTATATTTTGAACCCTTGACCAAAGAAGATGTCTTAAACATCATTGAAACTGAGAACCCTGTGGGTGTTATCGTGCAGTTTGGGGGTCAAACACCCTTAAAATTAGCGGTTCCTTTGCAAAAATACCTAGATAGTCCCGACTGTCCCGTACAAACCAAAATTTGGGGTACTTCTCCTGATTCTATCGATACTGCGGAAGATCGGGAACGTTTTGAGAAGATCTTACACGATCTCAACATTAAACAACCCGCGAACGGTATTTCTCGCAGTTATGAGGAGTCTGTCGTAGTTGCTTCTCGTATTGGATATCCGGTGGTGGTTCGGCCTTCTTATGTATTAGGGGGACGGGCCATGGAAATAGTCTATTCTGATGAGGAGTTAGAACGGTACATGACCTATGCGGTACTGGTAGAACCCGATCATCCCATCTTAATTGATAAGTTCCTAGAAAACGCGATCGAGGTGGATGTAGACGCATTATGTGACGCTACCGGAAAAGTGGTTATTGGTGGCATTATGGAACATATTGAACAAGCAGGGGTACATTCTGGTGACTCGGCCTGTTCTCTCCCTTATATCTCCCTTTCTTCTAGCGTTGTTGACACTATTCGCACTTGGACAACTGCTTTGGCCAAGAGTTTAAAAGTGATCGGGTTAATGAACATTCAATATGCGGTACAAGGGGAACAAGTTTACATTTTAGAAGCAAACCCCCGCGCATCTCGTACTGTTCCTTTCGTTTCTAAAGCAACCGGACGACCTTTAGCGAAAATTGCTTCTTTGGTGATGTCAGGAAAAACCTTAGAAGAATTAGGGGTAACAGAGGAATTAATACCCAGTCATATTTCGGTTAAAGAAGCTGTTTTACCGTTCCAAAAGTTCCCAGGTGCAGATACTTTATTAGGGCCAGAAATGCGGTCTACAGGTGAAGTAATGGGAATAGATAATGACTTTGGCAAAGCATTTGCTAAGGCAGAAATTGGCGCAGGAGTTGATTTAGCTACCACCGGAACTGTCTTTGTTTCCATGAGCGATCGGGATAAAATCTTAACGGTTCCTGTGGTTAAAGATCTCGTCGCTTTAGGGTTTAAAGTGGTGGCAACTTCTGGGACACAAAAGGTCTTAGAGGAGAATGGAATAGATGACGTTGAAGTAGTCTTAAAACTTCATGAAGGTCGTCCCCATGTGATAGATTGGATCAAAAATAAACAGATCCAATTTATTATTAATACCCCAAGTGGAGAAGAATCACAAGTAGATGGTCGTATGATTCGACGCACTGCTTTAGATTACAAATTGCCCATTATTACCACTATAGCAGGGGCAAAAGCAACCGTCGCAGCCATTCGATCTTTACAGACTCAACCTTTAGAAGTTAAGGCGTTGCAAGATTACCTTTCCTAACATTAGTAGGGTGGGCAATGCCCACCTTTGTAAATTATAATTAACTACTGTTTAAAAAAGGAGAATAAATAATGTCGTTAACACAAACTGAGAAAAAGATGTGGGAAAAATCTAAAGTAAAAAATCCTGCAAAAATGTCAGATGATGAAATCAATAGAAAGTATGAAAAAGGAGAAAAAAGAATTTTAGCTGAAATAGGTAGAGAAAAGTTACCTAGTTTTGCAGCATCTTTGAAAGAATCTCAATATATGGAAATGAACACTCGTCCCTTTTTTCAAAGAAGAGAACGTTGGGATGACACAAAAAAATCTCTACTTATTGAATCATTTTTAATGAATATTCCAATCCCTCCAATTATTCTTTATGAGAAAGATTATAATTCTTATGAGGTAATGGATGGACAACAAAGAATTACAGCAATTCAAGATTTTTATAATAATAGACTAACTCTAAAAGATTTAGAAGTTTGGCCCGAACTAAATGGAAAAACTTATGATAATCTACCTAAAAAAATAAAAGCAGGAATTGATAGGAGATCAATTTCAACTATTACATTAATAACAGAATCAACTGATGATCCAGAAGAAGCATTTTTTTTAAAGCAACTAGCATTTGAAAGAATTAATACAGGAGGAGTTAAGCTAAGCCGTCAAGAAGTTCGTAACTGTTTATTTTATAATGAATTTAATGAACTTTTGTTAGAATTATCTGCTAATCCAATTTTTGCAAAAGCGTGGCGTATCCCGATAGATAATGAGAAAGAAAGAAATAAAAATACTTTATATAAAAAAATGGGCTCTCCCGACATCTTGGTATAAAATGTATAATCAGCTACAATACTTAAGATGGTGGGTTACGACGCGGATTAAAACTTATTAGTTTTTCATCAAAATCATAGCCGCGTCTAACCCACCCTACGAATTATAAGCTTTACTTATCACCACAAGTACGGGAGAGCCAACTTCAAAATACTCATTTATCAGTGGGAGAAGAAGTATTTTTAGTGAGTGAAACTAAAGCTTATTGTAAATCAGTTAGAATTGAAAGCATTATGGATGAACAAAAAGAAAACAAACAAATAATAGATATAGATATAGTGAATGAACAAGAAATAGGCTTAAAATTTAATAGTAGTGCCAAAAAAGGATTAAGTATTTTTCAATATGTACAGAAATGTGAGGATGGGGAAAGTAAAAATGATGACCTATAATTTCACCTTAGTACAGCATCAGAAATTGCTCGAAGAATCAACAAAAGTCGAGAATATATTCGTCTTTTAATTGAAGGAAAAAGAGGAAAAGGTGATTTTCCTTTACCAATTTCGGGTATTTCTAATAAATCCTTACTTTGGAGTTGGGTAAATGTTACTCAATGGTTACAACAAAATAAGTTAATTAATGATGACTTAGTAAAAATAGCTCAAGATATTGCTGATTTTAATCATCTTCTTTTCTATCGTAAAGATGAGTCAGCTTTTTATCGCATGAATACCCTTAAAGAATTACTTTCAGCAGCTTAGAAAGATCACAGAGAATCTATTATTGGTAGTGAAAAAGATGAGTTACGTCAATATTAATACTTAATTAACAGGACGAGAAGGCTCAATTGGACTAATTATAGAAGAACGCGGCGTAATTTTACTGGATTTTTCTTTTTCTAGAAGAACAATTTTCTTTTGCAGTTTTGTGACTTCTCGCTGTAACTGACTTAGCTGATTTTCTAAACTAGAAAATTCTCTTTCATTCTTCTGTTCGTTTTCCCTTTGACTAGCCATTAATTCAGCTTCAAGTGCCTCTTTTTCCCGTCTTAACGTATTAATTTCTTGGGTGAATTGTTGCTCTAATTGCTCAAATTTAGACTGTTTTTGAAACAACTCAGGGAAACCGTCACCCAATAAAAAAACGCTTCCCATTCCCACAAAAACACCCCCCAAACCAAGCAAGATCGCCGTCACAATACGACCACGCCATTTTTGGGAATTGGACAACCTTGCCAGCAAATTTAAGGCTTCATCACAATCAGGTTTGATCGCTAAACATTGGCGAATTCTCAAGCGAATATTATTAGCATCCTCACGATGATGGTTTTCTTGCCAACGTCCCATGTGAGCCGATGCTAAACTGAGTAACATATCTAAATTAGAGGGATTAAAGGCCACCGCCTCTTGTAACTCAGCGATCGCATCATCCCAATGTTTCAAGCGCATATACCCTTGAGCGCGAATATAATGATCATTGGACTGTTTTTGGGCAGATTGAATTTCCGTGGGTTCAATGCCTAATTCAGCAGCAATGGTTTCTAATTCTTCGGTGGTGGGAATACGCTGACTAGAGTGACTCCATTCCGTCACTCGCTGAATATAATTATCAATGACATTATTTGAGACATTTTTGGCAACTGATGTCATTTTTACCCTATCCCCTGCGCCTGAGTTGATCTTTAATTTATCATACAAAAAATTAATGATTAATTGAGATTGTAACTTTTAATCCTGGGCCATCGTGCGAATAATATCCCCTTGGGTGAGAATACCAATGACTTTTGTATTATTATCATCAATGACAGGTAAACGACGAATTTTCTTTTCGTGCATGAGATGAGCCGCTTCTCGTAATGATTGAGACGCTTTAATACTAATGGGTTTTGCTGTCATTACTTCCCCAACGGTTTGTCCTAATGCCTTATGGATTTCTTGTTCGTAACGGGCAGGATTTTGTAAATAAATAACACTATCCAAAATCATAATATAAGGCGGGGGTTCGACTCCCGTTTCTTGCCACATTAAATCGGTTTCAGAAATCACGCCGACAAGTTTACCTAATTCGTCAACAACAGGTAAACCACTAATCCGCTTTTCTGCCAAAACTCCGATGGCTTCGGATAGGGGAGTTTGTGGTGTAACCGTAATGGGATTAGGAGTCATTACATCTGCAACAGTCTTGGTCATGCCTTACCTGGGAAACAGTTTCATGGGCGACTGATTTTCATTGTAAGCAATTTTTGAGGGCAAACTGTCAGGGCGTAAAGAGATTGTTACAACGACTCTAGGAAAAAGACAGTTAGCCTCGACAATTAGCTTGTGAGGTGTGATTAACCACCTTCTAAGCTGGTGGCGATGCTAACTGCTCCACTGTTGTTCCCTAACCACTTCCCATCTTCGAGGGGATCACTAAAATAAACAACCGAAGTTTAGGAACTTAATCCCAAAGTTAAGAAAATTCTTAGAACAGTCCCTCAATCGTACTTGAAGACTGGATTTGAGTTATTTACTCACCATCACATAATGTTGTCTTAACTTCGGAAATTTGAGCTTAACTTCCTTATCTTCCAAAATTGGACAAAGTTATGTTAGGGGATGGCCACAACTGGAACAAAAGCGATCGCCTGATGTCACTGAGTTACCACATTGACTACAAAAGCGTTTCTGATTTTGGGGCGTTTCTCCCATTCCCAGGGTCATATTGCCCATTTTCATGGTCATGGGCTTCATATTCATCTCCATATCTCCCATTTTCATGGGTTCCATCGGAGAAACAGAAGCTTGAGTAACTTGCTCAAGGGGTAAAGGTTGGACATTCCCTAAAAATGGAGTGTTTTCCATAATTCTCATACTGTTTCCCTGAATTTGGATCAAGTTTTCCCCCGTTTCTGTCGTCAATTTTATCATAATTCCTTGGGGTATTGGGTAAATTTGTGGGGGTAATGTCCAACTTCCTGTCAAAAATCCACTACTTGATTGTTGTTGTTGTCCCATATTTCCACTAATGGACGTGATAATGGTTTGATTACCTGAGTTTTCTAGATAAACTTGGTGATTAGGACTGAGTTGACACATATAAACCATGATTAACCTCCTGGGTTAAATGAATGTTCTGGGAGAAAATTAAGTCTGTTGCTGAAATTTGTGGAAAACTTTAAGATTTTGACCGAGGATAAAAATTGATATAATAAGTCAAAATATCAGAAATATCGCCTTTTTCATCGAAAACATCCCAGACGACTTGTGGAAAACTTCAGAACTTTTTCCACATCTTTTCCACAGAAGTAACAGAAAAGGAAGAAAGATTTAAGGAACAAAAGGCAAATTTTAAGTCAAAATACAACTGATCTACTGTCAACCTCTGCCAACTACCCATGAAATTCGTTTGTAGTCAAAGTGACCTCAATAGCAACTTATCTTTCGTTAGTCGTGCGGTTCCTTCCCGTCCTACCCATCCTATTTTAGCGAATGTGTTAGTCGTCGCGGATGCTCAGAAAAAACGGGTTAGTTTAACTGCATTTGATCTAAGTTTAGGCATAGAAAGCAGTTTTAGTGCTGATGTTACCGAAGAAGGCAAAATTACCTTACCCGCAAAACTCCTCAATGATATTGTCTCACGGTTATCGGAAGGGGAAATCACCATAGTTGCTGAAGAAGTGGAAGAAGATGAAACTTTGTTAGTCCTTCTCAAGTCAGTCTCAGGACAATTTCAGGTGCGGGCCATGAAAGCAGATGAGTTTCCCCCCTTACCTACCATTGAAGACGGAGAGTCTATCGAATTGCCCATCGTCATTTTAACAGAAGGGTTAAAAGGGGCTTTATTTGCCGCTAGTAGTGATGAAACTAAACAGGTGTTAACGGGGGTTCATTTAACGGGAACTCAGGATAGTTTAGAATTTGCAGCCACTGACGGTCATCGTCTCTCTGTGGTGCAAACGACCTTACAACCTAGTACGGATGACGATGAGCCAGGAGACACAACAGAAATGCCTAATTTGGAAGGGTTTTCTCTGACTATTCCGGCCCGGGCCTTACGGGAACTTGAACGGATGATCGGGGGCCGGCCTGATACAGAAGCGATCGCCTTACAAGTAGATGATGCCCAAGTGGTGTTTGAGTTGGGACAACAACGATTAACGGTTCGTAAATTGGATGGGGCCTATCCTAATTATCAAATGTTAATCCCCAAAAACTTTAGCCGCACTATTAGTTTAGAACGGAAACGATTGTTAACCAGTCTGGAACGAGTGGCGGTTTTAGCGGATCAAAAAAACAATTTAGTTAAGTGTACTTTTGACAGTGAAGAAGGACAGGTTTCTTTATCGGTAGAAACTCAAGATTTAGGCAGTGCGAAAGAATCCATGCCGGCTGAAATAACCGGAGACAGTGGGGAAATTGCTTTTAATGTGAAGTATTTAATGGATGGTTTAAAGGCTTTACCCGCTAAAGATATTCAGATTCAGTTAAATGAAGGAAATCAACCGGTTATTTTTAGTCCTTTGGGGGGTTTAAAAATGACCTATTTAGTGATGCCTGTACAAATCGTTAAATAACTTACTCTAAGTAGTCGGAGAAAATTAAATTTGACCAAAAAACTGCTTATTTATGTCCGACTACTTAATCATTTACAGAAATGAAAGAACTTCACTTCATAATTACACAATTTTGTCAAGTCTTAAGCAATAATACTCAGCAACAAAATAGTACACTTGCTCAAAATAGAGGGAAGAAATCGCACAAACTAGAACAAAGTCAAAGCAAAATTACGGTTTCTAAGGGTTTAACTTGGTCTAAAAAAGTTTGTAATTCTTTACCTTCTATGACTTCAGTTTCTAGAATTTTCTGGGCAATTTCTTCCAGTAATTCTCGATTTTGCTTGAGAATCTTTAAAGCATTTTCATGACCCTGTTCAACAATTTCTTTCACCTCATTATCAATAGCTTTAGCCGTTTCATCACTGACCATACGACGAGGGTTCATTATGCCATCCCTTAAAAAATTGTTTTGTTGCCCTCTTTCATAGGCCAAAGGCCCTAAAATTTTACTCATGCCGTAGGTTGTCACCATCTGTTCCCCTAAGTCCGTGGCCCGTTGCAAATCATTAGCTGCCCCCGTGGTAATACAATCAAAGATAATTTCTTCGGCTGATCGTCCCCCTAATAAAGTCGCAATTTGTTGCCGTAATTCCGACTCTGTTAACAAAAAACGGTCTTCTGTGGGCATTTGTAGGGTATATCCCAAGGCTGCCATACCGCGAGGCACAATGGAAATTTTTGCCACTCTACCGCCTCCAGGCATCGCTGCACCAACGATCGCATGACCCACTTCATGATAGGCAACAATTTTCTTTTCTTTCTCACTGAGGACACGGCTTTTCTTTTCTAAGCCGGCCACCACTCGTTCTATCGCTTCATAAAAGTCTGCTTGGGCCACGGTTTTCCGTTCATTACGGGCCGCCAATAAGGCCGCTTCATTAACCAAATTGGCCAAATCTGCCCCCGCAAACCCAGGGGTACGGGTAGCGATTTCTTTTAAATCCACATCTTGCCCTAATTTGACTTTGTTGGCGTAGATTTCCAGGATTTTTAATCGGCCCGATAAGTCGGGGCGATCTACCAAAACTTGACGATCAAATCTACCGGGACGTAATAAGGCAGAATCAAGGGTTTCTGGGCGGTTAGTAGCGGCTAAAACAATCACGGTGGCATCTCCCGCACTAAACCCATCTAATTCGGTTAAAAGTTGATTTAAAGTCTGTTCTCGTTCATCATTGCCCCCCATAAACCCCCCACTCGCGCGAGATTTACCGATGGCATCTAATTCATCAATAAAAATGATACAGGGGGCTTTTTTCTTGGCCTGTTCAAATAAATCTCGCACTCTGGCGGCCCCGGCCCCGACGAATAATTCCACAAATTCTGAACCAGAAATACTAAAAAAGGGAACACCTGCCTCTCCGGCCACTGCTTTAGCTAAGAGGGTTTTTCCTGTTCCTGGAGGCCCCACTAATAAAACTCCTTTGGGAATGCGGGCCCCAATGGCTAGATAACGCTGAGGATGTTTGAGGAATTCGACAATTTCTTGCAATTCAGTTTTGGCTTCTTCTACACCAGCCACGTCTTGAAAGGTGATTTTACCCGTGTCTCCTTCTACATAGACTTTAGCGCGACTTTTGGTAATAGATAGGGCCCCGGCCGGAGAATTGTCATTGCGGTTCAGGAAAAATTGCCACACCGCCACAAAAATTAAGGGGGGAATGACCCAACTTAAAAGATTGCTAAACCAGTTATTCTTAGGGGGAGGGGCCGCCGCAAATTCTACTCCTTTGGCTTCGAGGCGTTTGGGTAATTCTAAGTCAAAAATAGGGGTTGTTTTGAAAATTTGTCCAGGTTGTTCGTTTTCTGATTTTAATTGATAGCGAATTTCATCCTGAGCCACAAAGACACTGGTAACTTTACCATCTTCAACTTGATCGATAAAAAGACTATAGGGAACTTGGGGAATGGAAGTCCCAAAGATTTGCGGGAAAAATAAATTAGCAATCAAGAATAATCCCGCTAAAAATAGCAGAATATTGCTTAATTGTCGTCTCCAGGACGGTTGAGGTTTAACACCCATTCGACATTTTTTAAGGTAGCTTTTCCTATCTAATATTTTAGGGTTGTATCACAATTAAGTTAAATAACTTATTAAAAAAACATTAAAAATCGTTTATGCTAAAGATCAAGGTGCAACCTTAATTTTGTTTGTGGGCGATCGCCGTCATTACAATTAACAGGCTGATGGAATCATTCACTTGCCGGCCTAAGGTAAAATGTCCTATTCATTCTAGGGGTTCAGGCGATCGCTGATGACAAACGGTTGCGTTCTTGTTACAAAATTTTACTTGTTGACCTTCAATCGTGATCGCTAATTTTAATGAATCTTATCTTAGTATTGGGTTTACTGATTCTCGGACTTGTGCTTTTGGTCGTTGGGGCAGAAGTTTTAGTGCGGGGGGCTTCCCGTCTAGCTTCTAGCCTTGGTATTTCCCCTTTAGTGATTGGGTTAACCATTGTTGCTTATGGTACCAGTTCCCCAGAAATGGCTGTGGCAATTCAATCAAGTTTAGCGGGTCAAGCTGATTTAGCTTTAGGGAATGTAATTGGTAGTAATATCTTCAATGTTTTGGTAATTTTAGGATTATCTGCCTTAGCGATTCCTTTAATGGTTGCCCAACAATTAATTCGTTTGGATGTTCCGATTATGATTGGGGTATCTTTTCTGACTTTATTGTTTGGACTTGATCATAGAATTCATCGTTCTGATGGTATTATTCTGTTTATTGGAGGTATTGTTTATACTGTTTTTTTGATTTACCAAGGTTCCAAAGAATCCGATAGTGATTATGATAATGAATATGGGGAAAAAGAACCTTTATCCGGTTATCAATGGTTTAAAAATATTGCCTTAATGTTGTTAGGATTAGGACTGTTAGTGTTAGGATCTCAGTGGTTAATAGATAGCGCGGTAATTATTGCTCGTAGAATTGGGGTGAGTGAATTAATTATTGGCTTAACCATTGTTGCCGCAGGAACATCTATGCCGGAGTTAGCAACTTCGATTGTAGCAGCATTTCGTGGAGAGAGGGATATTGCCGTTGGTAATGTGGTTGGTAGCAATATTTTTAATATTTTAGCCGTCTTAGGAATCTCAGCTATTGTCTCTCCTAATGGGGTAGCAGTTTCGGACGCGGTACTTCATTTTGATTTACCTGTTATGATTGCGATCGCTGTTGCTTGCTTACCAATTTTCTTTACAGGAAATGTGATTGCAAGATGGGAAGGACTACTATTTCTGAGTTATTATGCAGCCTATGCAACCTATCTAATTTTACATTCAACTAATCATGATAGTTTGCAAATTTTTAGCACGGTGATGTTATTTTTTGTCATTCCCATTACGGTGTTAACCTTAACAATTTTAACCCTCCACAGTTTACGAAAACGTCATAGGCAAAAACAGATCACCCGTCAACAATCAGATTAAAATCTAGATTCTCTATTCCTGCTCTTTGTTCTGACCTTGTAAAAAATTTCGCAATTTTAATAGGCTAAAAGTTTGGCATAAATTAAGCGGTAATAGGGAAATTCCTTCTAAACGAGATTGTACCCAACCATCTCCCCATAACCATTCATGATAACCATCAATTCCTTGACTAAGAATCATCCGTAAATAGTTATTATCAGCAACTTCTACTTGATGTTCTATGGTAATTATTCCGAGGGAACTGGTAAACTTTAACCCCGTTTCTAAGATATCAGGAAGATCAGGAGATAGGGTTTGAGGCAATAACCATTGATTCAAGTAACTGGGTTTGAGTAAACTATCTCTAATAAGTTTTTGGTTCCCAGGGACAGCAATTCGCAATTGACTTTGTTGAAAGTTTCCTAACATAAATAATTTCAGGTAACAATAGGATCATTAATTAACCAATCAAGAGCTTGAATATCAAAAAAAATTGAGTATTCAGGCTGGAATTTATCAATGTGGTTTAAGATGCTTTCCAAACCACTAAAACCACCCCAAAGACAATAAATCCTAAGCCAAAAGCACGATAGATAGGAATGGGTTCCTTAAAGATAAAATAACCCATCAAAACCGAGAATATATAGATAATAGAAGCCGAGGGGCCAGCTACACTAAGACTAACACGGGTGAGTAACAGAATATAAGCGATCGCCCCTAATCCATAACAAAATAAACCCATTAATAACTCTGGGGTTAAAACAATTTTCAAAATATGACTAACCGCATTACCCGCATCAACTTTTCCCAATTTAGTTGCCCCCAATTTCAGGAACAATTGTCCCAAAGCACTGGTTAACACTGAAATCAATAATAAACAAAACTCTTGAAATGTCACAACTACACGCTCCCGCTAACAAGATCTAGTCTATTAATTTACCTTACGCTCCATCTTAACGCCAGGGCCTTGTCATCTACCTAACTTATTAGGAATCTCCGAACACCCCCCTGGAATGGTAGCGCGAGTTTGTTCCCCACTCCAAGCACATAAATAGTAACGTTGTTCATCCGTGAGATGTTGTACCCCACTCAAATTACAATTTTCAATCACAACCCCTGTATAAGCCCCGGTTTGATAATCTGGGATCTGATTGCGAGAACGGGGACTAGCGGTTTCTAGGGAACCATAAAATAAGCGGGTGCTTTTGAGATCAGCATTTTTGAGATTGGCATCATATAAAACCGTACGAGATAAATTCCCTTTGACCAAATCACAACCACTTAAATCAGCCCGAACCAGATTGGCCTCACTTAAGTCAGTCCACCGTAAATCTTGCCCGGATAAATTAGCCCCGGCCAACATCACCCCTAAATTAATCACCCGTAACCCATGGGCCCGATCTTCTGCATAACCTCCTGAACCATCTAACATCGGCCTTCCCAGACGGCTATCCCGCATCAAGGGCGTTAATAGCCGTGATTGAGACAAAAATCGTAAAATTTTTGATTTTCCCCCCGCATCGACACTACTCAAAATGGCTGCCGTACGTCCTTCGGCAATAGACCGTTCTTGGGGCCAATCTTCTAACATCCCTTCTCCATCCAAAACCAGATCAGAAATCCCTTGAAAATAGGTGTCAATGGTTTGTTGTTGGGTAATCACGTTTTGTTGTAGGGTTAATTCCTTGGAAATCACATATTGGGCCCAAGCAATATAAACTGCTAACAAGGCAATCATAATTTGACCCAAAGCCCCCACCCATTCCGCCCAAGAGCCAAATTCATCATATTTGAATTGATTTAGCCAACCCGTAATTCTTTGATAAATCCCGAAATAATAAGCTAATCCCAGCACAGACAGGACAAAAACCGTAAATCCCGTTAAGCTTTGTCGTTCTTGGGGAGTGAGATATCTTAACAACCAATCTCGAACTGAAGGAAGGATAACCCGTAAGGACAAGGCAAAGGCAACCAATGCACTCGTAAAACCAACCCAAGGCAACTGCAACCCTAAACCAATGACCATCAGGGCAGCAGCCGTTAACAATAACCAAGGATTGGAAGTTTTGATTTCCTGGAGGTAACGGGGTTTGGGTTCTTCTTCAGCAATCGGTATGGTTGGTTTTGATGATAAGGAAGGGGTTAAAACTTTGCCGTTTTCTGCCGAAGAAGGGACAGAAGACGACTTAGGGGGAATGGTCATGGAATTGCTACTAAGATAAGTTGCTAGTTATTAGTTTAGCGGTTCTCGATCCCCCTTCCCACTCTTAGATAACTCTAGCACTAGATATTTTTGTACTTATTTTAAGGGCGATCGCTCCCCATTTAAGGAAGTGCGATCGCTTTTCATCGTGAATCAATTTTGACACTCCCGCTACATTGCCTTAGAAATTAGCTGAAGATTATCTCTTAATGTCGGGGTGAAGACCCCCGTTACACGGATGTTAGCGGTGGGATGAAACCCCGACCAGTAAACAAACCGCGCAGCGTCCATACTTTCCCTTTTGACATCTTGTGCTACAGGACTTAGCATAATAATATAGTTGTTTGAGGTCGAAAAACAATGATTGTCTTAGAGATGAAAGGGGTAATCAAGCCCAATCAAGCTAATGCTATTGACGATGCTATTAG
>NZ_JAYGHP010000026.1 GCF_034932065.1 Crocosphaera sp. UHCC 0190 | reverse complement strand
CAGGGTTTTTACTCAGTCCACGCTTCATTCTTTTCCAGAGCATATCAAACTTTTTTATGATTCTTTTTATTGTTTCTTTACTCACCTCTATTTTCCAAGAGTTGCTGATCTGGTTTAAGACTCTTTTTAGGGTCTTCGGGTTTTCTTTAACCCAGTCTTATATTAGCTTTTTTTGCTCCTCGTTGAATTTTGGTTTTCGTCCTCTTCCTTTTTTGTTATATAGTCCTACGATGCCTTCATCTTCCCATTTAGTAAACCAATTGTATATGGTTTTTCGAGTCAATCCAAATATGACCATTAATTGATTGATTGAAAACCCTTGATAACTCAAGATGATACATCTCGCTCTATCTCTGACTTGATAATTTTTACTTCTTCTGCTAATTTTTTCTAGAAGTTTTCTTGTTTCTGTATTTAATTCTCTAATAAATCGCATAAATTTTCTGCTTTTAAACTACAGTTTATAGTTTAGATTATTTTGTTGGATCTGTGTAATTAATTTTGTGTGTCTACTTATCAATGGCTTTCCCTTTGTCCCCCTACTTTCTTAATTCTGTCAGTTACAGTTTATACAAAATCCAATGCGATTACCCTGTCATATTGGGTATAAGCTCTTAATCCTGCACCCACACAAGCGATGACTAAATCTGCCCCAGATACCTCATTTTCCATTAAGGTTTTGACTCTTTCTTGGATGATTTCTTTTAGTAAGGGTTGCACATCCATTGCATAATCTCCCACTTCGGATGTGGTGCGTTTTCGGGCAATTAAAAAGATACTTGAAGCAAGAGACGCTTTTAATCCTCTTAATCCTCCTGGCTGTTCTGTATCAATAGGAAATGCTTCAGTTATGGTAAATTTTGCTCGTCTGAGAGAATCAATTAAAGTTGTCCATCCTGCGGTGGTTTTATGAGCATAAACAACAACAATTATCCCATTATTTTTTAATATTCTATTGGCTTCACAAAATGCTTGGTGCATCATGTCTTCATAAGCTTTTGCTGCTTTTTGTTTATCACCCCCATAACGTGAGGCTTCCATGATTGCTTCTTTTTTCTTAGGGGTTAATTGTCCCGAAAAATGTTCTGGATAAAGATGACCTATTGCTCTTTTTAAATGGACATAAAAGTAGTCACTTAAGTCTGAATAGGGTACAGCATCAAAGTATGGGGGGTCTGTAATTACAGCATCTAAACTTGAATCTGCTAAGTTCAATTTTTGACAAGGTTGTCTAAAAGCAGTAGCAATATTTTCAATATTAACTAAATTTTTTAATGCTTGAATCATCCAATCTAGTCCATCTAACCAATTACCTGAACCTGTTCCAATAGGATTAGTTTCAGGGAAATCCCAACACATAGGTAATCTACCGCTACTAATAGGACTTTCAATCGTTTCACGTCCTGAATGATAAACTCCTAAATTACTGCCACGATTGGCTGTTTTTGTAGTTGCTAAAGCTAAATAAGTACAAATTGCCTTAGCAAACTCCTTTCGTTCCTCCTCACTATTAGGAATTAGGAATTGGGATTTAGGATTTAGGGATTTTTTAGGTAGTTTTACATCTACATTAGAACTAGAATAATTTTCAGAATTTTGTGACGTATTTTCCCCTAAACCTTTAACGTTTGATTCCTCATTCTTATCCTTACCTAAATCACCCATTTTTAACTGATCTTTCCCTAATTCCTCTGCAACCGCGCCGAAGGAACGTTCTATGCCTAAATCCTCTATATTTAACGAATCTTCCCCTTTAACCCCCAATTCCCAACTCCCAACTCCCAAATCCTGTAAAATCTCCTCATGCGCTAACCGTACCCACTTTACAAACGTCATCAACGATAATAATTGACGGGGAGTGAATAACTTACCAAAATTGTCTAAACCGTAGAGATGAGTAAAAAACGCTCTAGTATCCCCAGAAAAGATAGGTTCATCAGGAATAGTTAACCCTGTTTCCTGGCATAAATTCTCTAATCGCTGTAAAATCGCTGATTCATCAGGAATATAACGCTGATAATCCGTTGCAGACAGATAGGTTTTCCCTTGCTTTCCCGCAGTGGTGCAGACTATCGCCATTAACTGTTGACCTATTCTCCCTGCTTTCCCTTCCGTTTTAACATGGTCATTTTTAAACGTTGTCCCACAATGATGACAGGTAGAACTACCCCGTGAACTCCCCGAAGCAGGGTCAAACCCCAAATCTTTCGCCGTTGTTGTTTCAATAACCTCAAAATCAACCCGTTTCGTCTGATGATTAGGAATAACCTTTAATGCGACATACTTCTTACTTTTCTTACATAACCAAGTTTGCCGTACCAAAGGAACTGACGCACCACAAGAGGGGTTAGGACATTTTACCGTGCGAGTCCATAAATACGCCACTGGCCTTAACTTCTGGGTAAAATTTAAGCCTAATTGCTTGGTTTTTGGTTGAAATAAATCTAATTGTTCCTCATCATTTTGTATTCCTTCCCCTACCACAATTTCAGGATAAAGATCCCCTATTTCCCCTTTAACCTTTTCTATCACCCAATGACCCCATTTTTCCACTTCATCCGCCAATTTTTTCCCATACTTTTGCGGATAAACCAAAGTACATAATTCAATAATATGCGCCACCGGATTCAATTCAATGGCATAGGTTTCACAACCTAACCGTAACCCCTCCAAAGGTATCGCCCCCCCACCCGCAAATAAGTCCGCTATTTTCGGTGCAGGAACCTCTTTTAACGGCGTATTTTCCGGTAAACCTAAACGGGTTCGTTGTGCTTCTAAAATAGCGTTTCTTGCCTTTTTAATCGTTTCTTCTGAGGCTTCCCACTTACATAACTCAATCATGGTTTTAGCCAAAGCCGTGCGCTTTTGAGGAGTTTCTGGGGCAGGAATCAAAGAAGCAAAAACCGCCGCCCTTGCCGCCACTAAAGGTCGTCTTGCCCACCATAAATGTAGCGTAGAAATATGTCCTTTACGGATAGATTTTTCTCTAGCAGACTCTTTAGAAATCTCTTTAATGGGGATAAAATCTTCAATTAAGCGACGGTCATTATTCATGTGTTTTAGGGTTTGGGGGTTGGGAGTTGGGAGTTGGGGTTAGAGTGTAGTCATTGCGAATGTAACGAAGTGTAATGAAGTAATCTTTTAGTTATTTAACACATCTATTCACTATGGTTAATTCAATGGCGGCATTTAATAAATCTTCTTCAGTTTCTAATGTCTCTAACCATTCTGAATCAAACTGCTGAGTGATTTTTTTAGTCACGACTTTGTATTGATAATCTAAAAGACTTCGGGCAAATAAATCAGCAATTTCTTGCCAGTCCTCTTGAGAACTAATCTTATTAAGTTTCTGGAGTTGTTCTAAAGCTTCATCTGGCATAAATGAACCTAATTTAAGAGAAATTTGAACGAAATCATCACCAATAGTTTTTAAGTCTTTAGACCATGCTTTTTGCTTTAAAAGCTCTTTTTCATCAGAAGTTAGAGATTGAATAATTTGGGACAAGGAATCAACTAATTGAGTATTCATAATCAATTTACCTCTAGTAATTTTACCCATGATAACGATGGAGACACCGTATTAAATAACCGTTTATCTGCTGTCCATAATTCTACTTGTAACCGTTGTGCTAAAGCTAAATAATGAGCATCATAAGTCGCTGAAAGATTGTATAAATTAGCAAGTTTTAATGCTTCTTGATGTAAATTAGAATCACCATAGAATTGAATGCCTAAATTTAACGCACTGTTTAATAAACTTTCCGCTTCATCTTGTGTAATTTGTCCTGCTTTTTGATAACGATAAATTCCATTACTCACTTCATACATTATCAACGTTGGTGCAACAATAACCGTATTACATGATTGCCATTCTTGCCATTTAATATTGTATGAGTTAGTATTATTACTACTGGTTATTAAACGAATAATAAAACTAGCATCAACGCTTTTCATAACCTATAAATTACTCCTTAATATTAAATTCTGGTTGAGATAAATGCGGAAAACAAGCATCCATGAGTTCTTGACTCCGTTCTTCTCGCATTTGATAAATCATTTCACTCACGTCCATATCTAAGGGCTTACCTCCTCGTTTTTCTAAAATCTTCTCTCGGACTTCTACCATCTTTTGATAAGCTTCTTTATTCTTATTAGATGTTGTTTTTTCTTCTAAAAGTGCCTTTTCCTCTGGGGTTAAAGCATTAATGATTTGGGCTAAGGTATCAACTAATTGAGTGTTCATTGTTTAATCTGTCCTTATTTGTTCTGATTATATCATCAAAAATTGGTATTAAAAATTAATTACTAATCTCTTTAGGATTAATCACTATTATTTCTGAATAGCGACGAAAATCATCCACATTAAAAGTCAAAATATGGGTTAATTTATGTACCAACATGGCAGCTACTAACCGCGCATCATGAACATTAACTCCTTTAACTTGATAAGTGCTAACTAATCTTTCCCATTCTGTATAAATATTAGGATGGTCAGATAATAAAGGAAAAAAAGCTTTTACTTTGTTAATTTCTGCTTGCGTTTCAGCAATAGAATAACCTAAACCATTTTTATCTTTAGGTCGAGTACAAACATTCCAAAATTCAATGATGTTTTGAGGCATAATATATAATTGATTTTTCTGTCTTTTTAAAATTGAAACTGAGTTAATCGCATCCTCATACATAGGATGTTTAGAATCAGCACTCCTCAAAAGAATGTTAGTGTCCACTAAAAATAACATTTAACCTCTTTCTCCATAAATGCTTTCTCGACTAATCGCTTCATCAGATAACATAGGACTATCATGACTGTGACTTTCTGCCCATTCTCGAAACGCTGCTATCCATTCTTCTGTCGTTGCTGTTTCGTAAAAAGGACGTTCTTCAGCTTCATTAAGAGAGTTTACTTTCGCATTAAATAATTCCCTTTCTTCAGACGTTAAAGACTTAACAACTTGTGCTAAAGATTCTACTAATTTTGTGTTCATAAATAAGTTCCTCGTTTTTTGGGTAGTAAACTGAATTAACTTTGATTCTCAACTCCTATCTTAGCCAAAGTTTCAGCCCCTACTACATATCTCGTCACTTGTTTAACTTCTTTGACCTCACCTGCTAACACAAAAGCCGGATTTTGAATGGTTAATAATTGGGGTGTGTCTCCTCGACAATTCCAGACCACATATAACCAATAAGTATCCCCTAATTGTTGTGCTTTGCGCCATTCATTAGAAGTTAAAGACACATCTTGATTAATACCAGAACGTCCCTTAACTTCAATGCGTCGAATGGGTAGAGTCCCCGTTGTTTCGTCTTCTGTACCCACACTACGAATATCAAACCCGCTACCATCTCTGCGTTGACTAATATCTTCGGGAGTCCATCCGCGATCGCGTTCATAGTTCATCACATACTCCATAGCGATCGCCTCGACTTCAAGATCATTCCGCATCCCTTGTAATGCAGGTTCAACGGGAGGAACCACCAATGCAGTCCCCAAATACACTAAACGCCCTGGACGTACTAACTGAAGATAAGTTAACTCATGTTGTTTGTTTTGGTAACGTTCAGTCAAAGTTCTGACTTTATTTTGAGCATTATCTCTAGCAACACGGTAAGTATCATCCCCCTTGGCGACTTTTCCCGATAACATAATATAGGCTTTTTTCGCTTCAGAAATAGCAGCATCCATCGCCTTTGTCAGATAGTCTTGACGAATTTGTAATTCTCGCTTCCGTTTGCTACTTTCTTCTTGCATTAAAGGAAACTGAACTTTACCTTTTAGCCATTTTTCTAAAGCTTGTTGTTCATCAGAAGTTGGGGGTTGGGAGTTAGGGGAAGATTGGGAGTTAGGAGTTGGGAGTTGGGATTTAGGAGTTGAATGGAAAGAGGAGTTGGGAGTTGGAAATTGGGAAGAAAATACCTCACTAATTCCTGAATTATCACTAATTCTTAATTCCTGATTTCCAATTCTTGAATTATCACTAATTCCTACTTCCTGATTCCTAATTTCTGAATGATCATTAATTCCTAATTCCCGATTCCTAATTCCTTTGAATGTTTCAGGACTTAAGGGAGTTAAATCATGTAAACAGTCCGTAGAAATTAATTGATAATCCCCCTTATTTTTTTCAGCAACAGCAACCATCATGGCACGAATAACCGTTCCTTTTCCTTTAATATCCTGTCCAGCTATTTGTACTTCAAAAAAGTGAATAGAATAGGGGGTAAGGGTATCAGCATCAAGAAACAAAGCTGATTGATAACCAACAGTTTGTGCTAGTTGTCGGTCTAGACGTTCAGAAATTGCCCCAAATAAACAATGACCAGGGGTGACAAATTCCGCATCTTGATGAGAAACTTCCCCCAATTTTTCCTTATAAAAAGTAAACTTACCATAGCGACTATCGGGTACACCTAGTCGCCTAACAGCATCAAGAGTCGGGGCGCGAAATTCCTCTTTAAGATAAGGAATGCGCCATAAACCATCAGCCCTAACCTCTAAATTTACCCCTAAATAATCACAAGCGCGACGGAAAAATTCTTCCACATAACGAGGCATTAATCGCCGTTCTTCTGATAAATAATCCTCTTTTTTGGTGCGACGAACTTGCGATAAATCCACATGAGAAGTCGCTAAAGCAATACCCGTTGCTTCTTCTAATTCGTCTAGTATTTTTGGATCAAGACGATTAATTGTTTCTACGGCCTTCTCTTCTTCAGCTTTACTGTAAGAAGCATCTTTAACTAAATCCTCAAAATGAATATCATTAAGTTGAAGTAATTGACCAATCACATCAAAGACCTTATCTCCCATTGCCTTACGAATTTCATCAAGTTTAGTCAACAGTTTATTAAGAACATTTCCCTCAATCGTATTCGTCGCCACAAAGTTAAAAATATAGACATCTAAAGTTTGTCCAATACGGTGTATTCTTCCCATCCTTTGTTCAAGTCTATGGGGCGACCAGGGAATATCATAATTGACCATTAAATGACAAAATTGTAGGTTAATTCCTTCCCCTGCTGCTTCCGTTGCCAAACAAATTTGTTTATTAAATTGAAAGTATTTTTGTGCTTCTTTTCTAGCCAATGCACTCATTCCTCCATGAATTTCACACACCGTAAACCCCCATTGAGTTAAGTGCTCCTTGAGGTAAGTTAAGGTGTCACGATGTTCGGTGAAAATCAGTAGTTTGCCCCGTCCATCTTTTAACTCTTGTAATTCACTCCGTTCTAAACAATCTTTGAGGGCATTTAACTTAGTTTCTTGCCCAAGTTCGATAGTTTTTTTAGCTAAATTAACTAAATAACGTAGGGCAACTAATTCATCTTGAAGTTGGTCTAATTGTTCAGCTACCGTTGAATCAATAGCAATTTCATCTAATTCTTCCCCATCATAATCCTCATCTTCCATCTCTGGGTCGGCCACTCGTCCTAATTCCATTAAACGTGCGTGTTGTTCAGCCGGAGATAACCCCTCTAATTCTTCTAACAAATCAGCAAACCGTTTTTCCCGTTTTTTGAGAGATGAATAAATAGCATTGAGACTACTGGCCAAACGCCGTTGTAATACCGTTCTTGCTAAGGCAACAGAACCTTTTTTACGTCCTTGAGTTTTACCCAAATAACGGTTAATATAGCTAGTAACTTCATCATAAAGTAATTTTTCAGACCGAGATAATTCAAAAGGAATTGTAATGGGATAGCGTTCTTTAAACAAACGATTGCCATTAAAATCCTTTAATTCTTCTTTAATTCGTCTTAGGAACCAAGGACTATCTTCTAATTGGAGAATTTGAGGATTAATGCTACTAGAAATAAACTGATCAGGGTCTAGTAATCGTAAAAAATTATGAAATTGGTCTTTATTTCCTTGATGGGGAGTTGCCGTTAATAAGAGAATGCGTTCGGTTATTTGAGATAATTCTTCAGCTAATTTATAACGTCCAGTGCGTCGTAATTCATCCCCTTGGGTTCTAGCAGAACATTTATGTGCCTCATCGATAATAACTAAATCCCATTCTACTTGTAAAATAGATGGCATCACATCATCTCGTTTAGCAAAATCAACCGAAGCAATACACTGACGAAATCGTTCCCAAGGATTTCCCCCTAATTGGTTTTTGACTAAGTTTGAATTAATAACCTCAAAAGTTTCCGAAAATTTACTGCGTAACTCATCTTGCCATTGAACCGTTAGGGGAGCAGGGGTTAAAATGAGGATACGCTCGACCGCATGGCGTAATTTAAGCTCTTTTAGTAATAATCCCCCCATAATCGTTTTTCCCGCACCAGGATCATCAGCTAACAGAAATCTTAAACGCGCTTGAGGTAAAATACGTTGGTAAACCGCTTCTAACTGGTGAGGAAGGGGACGAACCCCGCTTAAGCTCACCGCAAAATGGGGGTCAAAATCATAGGCAGTTTTGATCCGAGCCGATTCGATAAACAGAAAAAAACGATTAGCATCAACAATAGGCTGATAATCATCTCGTTCGGCCAGTTCAAGACTGAGAGCTTGTTCTAGAGTCAAAAAAGCTTCTTCTTTGCTCCCTGATTCAGTCTTGACTTCAAAAATAACCGTTTCATCGATAACTTCGACTGATGTGACCAAAACTGTTCCGGTGAACTGTTCTGGAAGGGAAATCCGTTTACCAAGCAGTTCTTTGAGCATAGAAATCCTCGCGGGAATTAGACAACCTGCCAGACTTGAGCATCAGAACCTATCCATGCTTCCCGTACTTATGGGTTATCTTTTCTAGTATTCCCAGAAATTACCGAAATGTCAGAGATAGCGATCGCTAATTTAGGTTGATTAAGATCACCACAAATCGCCAAATGACTGCTATGTGCGTGCATCGCTTAAGCAGTTAAGCAAATCATCGATATTAGGTTAAAAAGCAGACCACCTCATCACTAACCTCATTCAATAATTGATAATTAATAATGGATAATTGATAATTACCTCATCTAAGCTAATGTTATTATCCACTAAATTACAGCATTTAACGTGACTTAGCTACTTAAAAAGGTATAATCTCCCCATTCCCTCCCCCATCCTTTTTCCTCTGTTCAACCCGTGATGGCGGTTTACTGCCAATCAAATTCACTGCATCCATCACCGCCTCATCACTGACTTCTAAATAGCGTTGCAATGTCGCCAAAGAGGAATGACCACTAATCTTTTGAATCACCCGTAAAGGAACCCCCCCATTGTGCATCATAGTCAACGCCGTCCGTCGGAAGCTGTGGGTACTTACCCCTTCTACTCCAATCCTCACACAAGCCTCCTTTAAAATTAAATCAGCCGCAGCCCTTGTCATCTGCTTGGGTGTCTTAGCATTATGATGACCAGGAAACAGATAATTGGTCGGCTTATACTCTTTAATATAATTAGACAAGATCCCTTGAAGTTGCTCATTAATAGGAATACAGCGAGTTTTCTTCTTCCCCTTCGTCACCATCTTGCGTAACGTAATCTGACCCCCGCGAATATCCTTCACCGTTAAGGCCAACGCTTCAGAAATACGACAACCCGTATGCAGACAGAGCGAGAACAGAGTGCGATCGCGTTGGTTAGTCAACCCCCATTGAAAGAGGCGATCTAACTCCAGAGGAGTCAGGACTTTAGCCTGACCAAAGCCATTTATTTTCATGGTTGTATGATAGATATAATAAGCAATTGAGATTACTTGACGAAACTGCTCTTTCGTCAAGTAGTTTGTTTCATCTTACCAATGAACAAGGGACGATTTGGACGTATTAGGAGCATTGTTTCAATGCACATGATTAGAAAAGGACAATACTCCACTAAACGTTTATGATGAGAACATTATATGATTAGGTTTTTAGTCAATCAGTGGAACTTTTCTTGATAAATAGTCTCTGAGACTCTGATTGTGAATAATTTTCAATTAAATATTCAAGAAAACAATGATACTCTAAAGGAAGATTTGCTCGATAATCAGCTTCTTGAAAGAGTTCAATAATTAAAGCAGAATGAACATGATCCTTATCTGTTGTAACTTTTTTAGGAATCAAAGGAATATTATCTAACTCATGAAAAAGCTCTTTTAATTCATATAAAATGGGATGAATACTAATTTTCATATTATTGATAGCTTCTTGAAAAGTTACATTTTTGCTATCAAACTCACTTTCAAGTTTTTTCTGTTCTGCTTTTAGTTTATCTGCATTGCCAGATATTTCAGATGAGATTGTCCAATACTTAATTCCTTTAGCGAGTCCATCAATCCCTGTAAAAATTGCTAAACTAAAAAATATCAAATAAAAGAGAGGATTAGCAACAAGAAACATGGTTAGTAATCCCACACCTATATAGTTAGCTACATTTTGGATAGTGTTTCCTGTTTTGTTTTCAAGTTTTTTCTGTTGCTGTTTAAGTTCCTCTAGGGTTTGAGTGTACTTATTTTGATGTAACATTACTGTTTTTTCTCTTGTTTGCTCAAGTTGTTGAGTAAAATCTTCTTGAATAATTTCAGCTAAATAAGTACGGTCTATTTCTTCATCTCCTGCCCAAATTTCCAATTGTGGTCGAACAAATACCCCATTTTGAAGCTGATTAACCGCTTCATCAAAGCAAAAATAACAGATAAAATCCTGAGAACCGCAACCAGTTGGAAGAAGAAAAACGGGAACAGTACAAGGGGTAAAAATCTTACTCATTACCATTGCGATTGTATCTGAACCAGCTTGTGTGATGGTATCTGTAACCGTTTTACTTGTTGTTACAATCCAACTGCTCATGGAGTTAACTACATTGATAGCTGGATCGGTAACAGCTTTAAAATTATCTAGTTTGGGCAGTTTTGGCAGTTTTGGCAGTTTTGGAAATTTCTTGTGATTAATCATAAAATACTTATCTCAAATTAAGAAGAATGAGCGTGAATCGTTTTTAGTGAGAAGGGTAATAAAAGAGATGTTTTATTACGGTAGAAGATATAATCCTGCTTCACTCTTTTCATCAGGGAGTAATTCTTTGCTACTTTTAACGTCTTTAGCTTCACATAAAGCAGCGAAATCTTGTAAGGTATCAAGTCTAGCAGAGAGTTCACTTAAAGTGTCTAAATATTCTGCTAGGGCAATTTGTTGATCAACCCAAGCTTGATTATATTTGTGGGAACTATAGGACATTTCAAACTCAACTTCTATTTGATTTTTCTGATGTTGAATTTGCTCTAAAGTTAACAGGCGATCGCTATTAGAAATTTGGCTAATTCTTGCAACTCGTTCTGAGGTGATATAATCTTGAAAAATCGGAGTATCAAAGCGATAAGCTGTAGCTAAATATTTATTATCTTGAGTCAGACAGTGACTTGTCCATCTCTGGGCTACTTGTTTAAATTTGGTAACTTCTTCTATGAGTAATTGTTTTGCCTCTTGATGGTGTCCTATTTCTAACAATAAGTTAGCTTCGGTGGCGGTAGCCACCGCCCACCCTTGGATAGCAATATCACTATTTAACATTAATTCTGCGTTTAATTCTGGAGTCACTTTCATCGCTTCACTACCAAAAAATAAACGCATACTAGAAGCAGTTTTTAAGGCTTGTCTAGGAGATTCATTGGGGAAACGAGTGCGATCATCAAGTTCTGCTTTTAAAGTAGCAATTTCTTTAATTAACATGGCTTGATGAAGGTGAGAAATAGCTTTTGCTAGACTTTCTTGTTTTTCTCTACTATCTTGAACTAATAAATATAAATAAGCGAGTTGTCCTGAAACGGTATCTAAGCGATCGTCTAAATAATTTAACCCTTTAATAACAACATTAAAACCTTCTGTCATTTTGTTATCTAAATGGTGTAACCCTGCTTCAACTCGCTTAAAACCTATTTCCATTGTTCGTTGAAGATGACCTAAAGATTTTTGAATTTGATGGAGTTTAAATCCCATGTATGCGAAACCAGCAATACTAACACCGAGGTTTAAAACACTCGCCCCAGCAGCAATTTGAGTTAAACCCATCACTGAATCTAGGGTTTTTTCTATTCCAAATAATGAAGGATAAGACGTGAGTGGGTCTATAGTCCCTGGTACTTCCGTAAGATGTTTAAAAATCTGTCCTCCTTTTCCAGTACCCGCAGCATATCTAATTACACTTCCATAACGGACAAATGTGCCATCAAGTAATCCCTTAATAATCACAGGATCATTAATTAGTAAAGTGGTTGGTTGTAACATTTAAAATTTCCTCATTTAACGAATATAGACATCAAAATTACTGGCAGCTTCCATTTTCAGGCGAGATGATACTTCAACATTGGTTGCTAAATCATATAATTTCTTAAAAGCATCATAACGCTCTAATTGGTCAACAGTGGGTTTAAATCCTTCCTCTGCTTCCTTTAAATCAACTTTTATTAGATAAATATCATATTCATTAGCTTCCTGTGGTTGGGTTTCAAATTGTTTAATGGTATTCCATTGATCTTTTAAAGTTTCTATATTTGCTTGGACTAAAGATTGAGTCGCTTCATAAAGTTTTTCCCCATCTTCATAATCAATTTTTGTTTTGATTTTCAGACCTTCAATAATAGAAGTTTGTGCAGCAGGAATAACTAGAATTAATGATTGTTTTAAAGTAAGTTTAACAGGGGTGGTAATAGTTGGAGAAATAGGCGGTAAGATTGTTGAAGAAGAAGGGTTATAGACAGGAATATAATCGCTGTTTGGGTTTTTTTTGGCTTGCGGTTGTGGTTCCTTTAATTTGTAAACAAAATAACCAATCGCTGTAATTCCGAAAGCTAATAAAATGATTAATCTCATGGGACTCAAACTTGAATCTATTGTAAATAAGAAATCTTCGATATGCTGATTAAATTCATTATGAATCTGTATTATAGTAGGTATTTCTGCAAAGCGAATCGGTATTTTCCAAGGTTTAGTCTCGTTACGACTTTCTTGAAAAATAAAATCTATCAGTTTTTTTATTTCATCATTGTTAACTCCTTGAATAATAAAATCACGTTCTTCAGAAGCAATATCAAGTCTTTGGCACCAAAAGTCAATCCCATAAATTAGCTTGGTAAAAAAAGGGGCTTGGTTATAATCATCATATTTTTTATTTAGCTCAATAATAACTTTATGGGATATTTTATCAAGTATTGAAGCAAAATAGTTCATCATTTTAATTTCTTTGAGTAGTCAATCATTTATTGATAATTTCCTGTTAACAAGACTTTTGATTAATCTTAAACTACTGATTCATTTTGTTTAACCTCCTTTTCTAACTGTTTTACACTTTCAATAACCTTTGCTTGTTTTACTTCAATATTTGCCCAAAATTGTTTCTTTGCTTCAAATTCATAGTCAATAATTCTGGCTTGTTCAGCTAAAGCTCGTTCGGCTAAATTAGTAATATCAATGATTGATTCTTCAAAGATATTACTAACATAATCTAACCTGGAAATAATCCAATCACACAAGAGATCCCATAATTGTTCTTTTCCTTCTTTAATCCCTTCTGACCATTGTTTTGCCATTGTGCTTGGAGAGGGAAGAAGTAATTCAATATACTCAATATCTTCATAGATATCACGAGTTTTTGTTACTGTTTCAATATATTCGACAGGGCGTTTTCGAGTTCTGGTTTTGGTCTGCTTAAAACAAGAACCAGAACTATAGCTTTCCTTATACTTTTCGTATTTTGTCTTTTTGACTTGTTCTTCATACTCTTCTGTGTCCACTATTTCGTTTTCAGTTATATTTCTTTGTTCAATATTATTTTTAATCTCAAAGAATTTTTCAGGTAAAGTGGGTAAATTTTGTGTCAATTTATTGTGTAGATCGCTCATTACAGCTTGCTCTATATCAAAATTAACAGAATGTAATTCTTGTTGAGAAAGGCAAATTTTTAACCGTTTTAGTTGTTCATTGACTAAAGACTGTAAAGCGTCTTCAAACTGCTTTGCTTTCCCTTGTAGGGAAAATTCTGCTCTTGCTGTGATGGCTCGACGCATGGTGTGATAAAGTAAGCGCACATAACGTTCATCATGTTCTATTTCTTGGATAGCTTGTTGATTATCAGCGCGTACTTTTCGCTGTAGATCATCTGAGACAACTGAAAATTTTTCTATTCGACAACTCACGTTATCATATTGTTTCGCAATATCTTTGGCCAAGGCGGGTGTTACAATTTGGCTTAATTTCTCCTCCAGTTCATAAGCAGATTGATTATTTTGAAAAGCATTTCTTACAGGAACAATGAGAGATTTAGTTAAGTCTCCTTCAACGAAGCTAACTGCCTCAAAAATGTAAGAAAAACCCTCACGTTTTTTAGCTTGAGCTTCTTGTTTAATCTTATCAATTACTTTAGGCTCATTAGTTTTTAAAGCTTCTACAATGTTTTTTACTTCTTTTTTAAAATCTCCATTTATCTTTTTTAAGTTTTTTTCTAAATCTTGGCGAATTTGAGTTACTTTTGCTTTCTCGGCTGTTACCTCTTCTTGATTATTAATTTGGCGAGTTTCAATTAATATATTTAAAGCGTCTTTTAAAGCATCAAAACCATTAAATACATCCAATAAAGCAGGAAGAATAACTAATTCGGAGAATGATTCTTGTAGTCTAATCCTGATACAATTCCATAAAGTTTGTCCTCCACTCCACCGCAGAGCATAAAACATAATACGTCGCATTTGATAGTCATCAGGAGGACATCCATCTTCAAGATTATCTTCAAGCTGACGAAACCACTTTTTTAAATCTCGATCCCCTGTGACATTTTCTTTAATAACAGTGGCACAGTCACGAAATAAAGAGTTCAATAACTGCTGTCTTCTATCTGGTGTAACATTAGAAGGAGTGTTCAAAGAAGTTGTTCCCCAAGCACATTGAGCATAGTATAAAAGACGAGCATTAAAAGGGATAACATCAGGTAATTTAGGCAAGTTTAAAGTTGTTTGAATTTCAAGTTTTAGCTTTTCTAATCTTTCATTTAAAGGTAAATCATCTGACCCCCGTTGATCCACTCGATTTAAAATAAAAATCATGGAATCTGTACGCCCTTGTAAATACTCGACCACTCGTTTTAACTCTTCTAATAAGCGTTGTCGGTGTTGTTCATCTACTTGCATATAATCTAAGGCTACTAAACTAAATGCTTTACCAACTTGTGGCTGAATAATAGCTAAATTAGTTCTATCTTGTACAGATTTTAAACCAGGTAAATCTAAAAATTCGATGCTAATTCCTTCAGGTAAACCTGATAAAATTGAGTCACAAGCAGGTAAGAGAGGAACATAACTGGTTATTTGAGGCGCAACATATTCCTTCTTTTTTCTGGCTTCATGATAAGTGTGCATTACCTGTTGAATACGGTTATAAATTTCTTCATCATTTAAGCTGATCCATTCCCCCGTTTCCCACACAGCATCGGGGGTTTCTTCTATAATTAATTTATGGTCATTGGAATGTTTTAATTTGAGAATTCCTCCACTCATTTCTCCTGCTTCAATGGGGGCTATTCTTCTTCCCATCAAAGCATTAACAATGGTAGATTTTCCTGATGAAGTTGTGCCAAGGGTAGCAATACATAAACTGGGATTTTCTAACCGTTGTCTAGCTTCATCATAAGCTCTACGAAAGTCTTTTAAACGACTTTTAAGGACTGAATCTTCAAAAACATCAGCAGCAGTGTTAACTAAATCAGAGAGAGCAATTCCTAATTCTTGGAGCAGTTTTCTGGAAATATTTAACTTAGATTCAATATCCATGAATATTTAGGCTTTCTTGGCTATAAGTAAGTCGTTAAAGATAAATAAAGTGAACTGTTTGAAGGAGGCAGGAGCCTCGGTCAATAATTGTAAATACAGCGATCACCCTACTCATTGTTAATTTAAGTATTCCCTAGCACTGGTTAAAAACTAACATCAATCACCAATAATCTTTTATGTCGAAGAAAATACCAGATGATTTGATCTGATTTGGGGGAGGTAAAGAACAGGGCAATGTCGTTCACCTTTAGTTTAAGGGTGGTGGCTGGGAAGTACGGGGCGATCGCTGGTTAAAACCACCCCGTTAACCGCTACGCAGTCCTCTGGCAACATCTAGATAAAAGCCAAATGCAAAGCAGCTTTGTTTTTTAAGTTTTGTTAAGACTTGAATCCAGTTTCTTGATAGTGGCTTCAGTCTGTTTGACATACTTTAGGAGAGCTTGAATTTCTTTATCGTATTTCCGTGCATTTTGAGAAGAGATTTCTTTTCCCTCTTCAGTACGCGGGCCCGTACTATGATTCCAAGGTTTCCATTGCTTGATTAACTCCCTTTGCCGTTTTCTGGTTGATGCAGTCCATCGAGGCATTTTTCAGTTCTCCTAAAGATGAGGACAGGTCACAGGAACTATTTTCGGAGAGTGAGATATTAGTGTGAGATGAAGGAATTTTTCCATCCGTCACCAGTTGGTTTAATTGCTGATTGACATATTTCTTGATGAAGGTGGTTTGACGGGGTTTTTTGAGGTCAGTTAAGGTTCTGGCTGTTTTAGTTGACTGGTTTTGGAGTTTGATTACTAATTGGCTTAACTTCTCCACCTGATCTGAGGTACTTTCTTGTACTAACAACCCATCTTGAATTAAGGCGTTAAATTTGATGGAATAGTCCATAAACATAACATTAAGGACGTTCAATTGACAAGTCAATATTTCCTCAATACTCGATAAGTCCCCATTATTAATATCCTCTAATTGTTTTTCTAATTGTTGCTGAAGAGATCTGGCTAGAGACAGCCTATCTTCACTGTAAAAGATTTGAGAGATAGCAACCGATGCCAAGTCCTTTGGGCTTAAGCTATCGGCTTTGACTTGACAAGATTTGACTTTCTCGACCAATTGTTGTTTAAGTAGTCTCTGCTTTTTGTGTTCGAGTGCAGCCTTGATTCCATCTAGGTTTGATGTCATTTGTTTAGTTCGTTTTTGAATTTTTTTCTCTAACTAAATTTTAGTTTTTTTTTGAGACATCTAGATAAAAGCCAAAAACAAAGTCACTTTGTTTTTGGCAGGAGGCAGGAGCCTCGGTCAAACATAATGTCAAACATCTGTCATTCACCAACAGAGGATTGGTAAATCATGCTGATGCCTCCATCTATGCACATCTCTTTAAATAAAACCCGTAGCCGATCTTTATCCTCACGGGAAAGAAGACCCCATGATCGTTTCAGCAGGAGATAAAATGCCATCATTGAATATTGAAAATCCGGCAAAGTGTACTATAAAAACCTTAAAAAATGACTTCTAAAATCAGCTTTTCAAAAACCGTCTCTAACTCGCTCTGTGTAAAGTTTTCAATCCTATGAAGTTCCTTATAACAACATAAGAACCGGAAAACCACTATTTAGTAGTACACTTGATTAACAATGGTTTTCCTACTACAAGCTTGGCTATGCAGCTTTAAGAAAGTCTCGGACAAGATCTCGCTCCTCATCAGGCATATTATTGAATACCCACCACGCAAGGTCGTCAGCCTGATATCCAAGACTAAGGCTAAGCTCTCTCACTCGACCCTTAACATTTTGCCAGCTTTGGCGTGAGGTGAGGCTTAAAAACTCCCAATAAACTAGATGGACTTTAACCTCAACCTCTGGATCAAACCGTTCCTTTAACTTACCCCACCAGAACATATCTTCATCAGGTTGATATAGTGGCTTAAGTGACTCCAAATTAGGATCATCAAGGGGTGAGTAATTTTGCTCATCATCAACCTTACTAAGTCCATCTTGAGACTCACTTTCTTGGACGACAGGACAACCCATTGTTATATACTCTCTAAGGCTCTCCTGTCGGGACTCTAACCCTTGTATATTGAGGCTTTCGGAGAATTCCTCTTTTTGCGGTTTGTCCTCTAAAAATCTTTGGTCAAGGGCATTCAATACAGCTAATCGATCAGGGTCATTTAGAACTTCTGTACTTAGAGAATAATAGCGGATTTTATCTTTTTCTTTCTCCTCAGTTCGGGTTAGTATTACCTTTAATCCTACTTTTTGAGCGAGGGTTTGAATAAATTTGATCGGTTCGGTTTTTTTGCTGACGGTTGACCCCAAGGCGGTATAAATTTCAGTCCATCGAGAATAAGCCCGTTTCATGAACTCAACTACTCTTGGGTCATCCTTGGATAGTTCTGTGGGGTTCTCAAGGTTAATTAACTCAAAAAACCCTAACTCCCTAAGCTCGTTAATCTTCACACTGTAGTTACGGATATTAGGCAAAAAGATAACCCCCTGGCTAAATTGCTTAATCTTTTTGAGATAATGTCCCTGGTCTATCTCCCTAGTGATCTCAGGATGCTGGTAATACCAAAATAATTTATGAGCATTTAACCACCGTCGGCCATCTTTAAGGGTTGCTTTGTGAATAAAATCAGGGGTGAGGTCTATCCCTGGTAGTTCTTGTTTAAGAAATGCTTTAGCAGCTTCTCTCCTTTCTTCTTTGGTGGAATTTTTAAGGGTGATCTCTTGTGCTTCTTCAAGAGTTATGTCTTTAGCCTTGGAAGTCTCTGTGGCTTCAATCCATTTTTCCTCTTTCTTAAGCTTTCGATGTTCATCCCCCAATGCTGTTTTCTCTGTACAGTCATTAACGGCTAATTGATACCCTTCTTTTATTAATTGCTTATAAAGCATTTCCTCAAAGTTCTGTGCGGCATAATTAGCCCGTGCTTTAGTATTAGCATAAAGGTCAAGATGAGGATCAATTATCATCTCTGTTTTGGGGTCACATCTTTTTGCCATCTCGTTTAACACTTCTAGATGGGTCGGTTCTCTGCCTAGCTTTTCTTCTAATACCTCCGTAGTTAAACCTATTAGGTCTAAGCCTTTATGGTTGCGTTTAGTTATTTGTCGTTTAATCACATCAGGGTCACAGGATTTTTCCTCATCATTTCTGTTTATTCCTTGACCTGAATAGACAGAAAAATCAAGATAATTTCGATTCCTTTCCATAGCCTGAGTGATTTCGACGGGTTCTAAAATACCTCCCTGAGCAATAACGAAACCATAATCAAAATGGTTATAAATATCCTCATGGAAGACTCCATCAATCCATCCATCAAGAGAGATTCCTGTACTCATAGAAGTGGTAAAAACTAAGCTACGGGGCTTCTGTTTTTTGATTGACTTATTAATATTATCCTCAATGATTGCTTTAACTTCTTTATCTTCGGAAGTATCTCCATTAATAAGCCAATGGGTAGCGTCAGGATCTAATTGTTTTAATCTTTTATGTATGGCTAAACTGTCAGCTTTTGAGTCACAAAAGATAAACAAGTTCTCCCCATTTTCATACCGTCTATTAATTTCTTCTATGGTTTCATCGTATTTACCCGTATTGAAGTTAACTAACCCTTTTTGGGGGACATATTCGTTCTTAACGATAAAAGTATCACTGACGGGACAAATAGCATCAATATAATCAATTTCTACATCAGTTAAATCAGCATCAGCACAAACAATTAAACCACCGCTATTAATAGCTTCTGGTAGCTTTTCTTGTAGTAACTTGAGAATATAAGACCTCATATCCTCCAAGGTTGATGAGCTTATATAATGCTTTAAACCTTGTCTAATTTCATCGAAGATAACTAAGGCTCCTGACCAATTTTTAAAATTAATTTTACCTAGAGAATCAAAACATAAAGCTATGGACTCATGAAACTCTCTATGAAGGTTTCCATATTGGTCAATTGCTGTAATTTCCCATCTTTCAACTTGTTCTTTATAGAGTAAAATTCTAGGGACGATGGAGATAATTGGCTGGTTTTTTTTCTTCCACTCTTTAATTAACGGGTCAATAATTGCTGATGATTTTCTTGATTGCTTTGGAGATTTTATGAATAACTTGCCTTTTCTTGGAAGTTGGTCTAATATCCCTTCTAATGTAGGTTCATCAATTAGTAGGTTAATTTCTTTAGTTAGGTAATTAAGCTTATGTTGTTTCTTCTCTATTTGGGCTTTGTACTGTTGACGGTTGGCTATGTCTGAGAAAACCTCTATATCAATAAGCTTGATGTCAATTTCATTAGGAGCAACCTCATCAATGTCTAGACCATTTTCCTTATCATTTAATTGTCCCCAATCGGCTATTTTTAGATCAGAGATGAATTCTCCTAATTTCTCATAAGCACGGGTGACATTGCTGTTAATAGCACTGCCAGCGTCAGCATAGAGAACAAAGTTAACCGTCTCCCATCCATATTTATCCTTGATGGTGGCGATCGCCGTCTCAACAGCCTCTTTACTACTAGCAAAGTTACCCCCACTCGCACCGATAACAGGAATCCCTAGTTTTTTAGCTGTTAACAGGGGTTTATACTCTAAACCCTCAGTGAACCCTATAACTGGTTTTTTGGGGGGGCTATCGGGCAAATAAACCGCAATAGGGAGGTTTCCATTGGGGAGGTCTATGGGGATACCCCTGGAGTTCTTTGAGGATACCCAAAGATATTTTCCGAGTTCGTTAGTGGCACTATCTAGATTATTAACCCTTAATGCCGTGTATAACCCGTCTTCATTAGGTACAGGTATGAGAATGCCGTCGGTATTGTTATTTAGCTTATTTCCTTGTTGATTGACCCCTGAGAGTCGATTATCGACAGGTTTACTTAATTTTTGCCATTGTTTGACGGAACGATAACCAGCTTCATCTATCTGGGTATCTATGAAGCCTCTACCCCTGAGAATTTGGCGGTGGCGATCGCTTAACTCTAGTTGATCCAAGATTAACCGGATTACCCGATCCCGTTCCTTGATTGGTAGCAGTTTCTTAAGCTGTTCTTTGTCCCGTTGCTCTCGTTGCTGCTTCTTAAGCTCTCTTTCCCGTTTCCGTTCCTCTAACCGCTCTTCACGGCGGTCATCAGCCCACTCATCAGCATCGGGTTTATAGGCCCACATCCCAAAGCCCCAAGTATCCTGTCCACGATACAGATAATCTGAGGGGTTAGCGTCGAGGCTTCTACAGTGGATCAAATTGGTTTCGAGGCTTTGGCGACAATCAGGGCGATCGCCGTTACAGACTGGGCAAGTATCGCGGCGGGTAAATCGTTTCCAGTTACTCATGGCTACCCCCTCCCCATTTCAAGAAACTACCGCACTTCTGGCAATGAAGCCTCCTATACTTCGGTAATGTGGCGATGATCTTTGCCTTACTCCTGCATCGGGGGCATTTTGGTGGGGGATGGTTATCCCCCTCTGGGGGGATATTGTGGAAGTCTTTATTATTTAAAGGTTGTGTAGTGACACTTGGGGTTTATCCTTTTTGAAGGTCTATTTACTCACGAGCCGTTCGCTACTTTTTCCAAAATCGAGTAAAGTTAAAAACGTGTATGTTTGTGTTGTGTGGAGGTATGCCCCCGAAGCTTTACTGGAATTTTGATCTTGGTATCAGTACCGGATTCAAATGAGTAAATTAGGCTTCATCAAAGGATACCCCCCATAACTTTTCTTAGATCTTGGTGATAATCAGGCAATCCGTGAGAATGTGATGTTTTTGTGATATCTGGCATAAGCTCCTCTTCTTGAGAACTTCTTGTTTTAAGCTTAAGCTCAAGACTAATCCTTTATCAAGTTTTTTGCAAAAGTAGATCCAATTGTTAAGTTTTGTTACAAAAAAGGTTTATTCCTTTTTGTCAAGGTTTGAGTAAGGAACATAGGCAGAAGACCTTTTATCCCAAATGTATAACTGATCATTCTGCCACTGAAGAGCTTTAACTCCTTTTTGTGGGTGCGAGCATCGTTGCCTTTCAACGAACAAGTTAGCCTGAGCTTGTTTATAGTTTTTGTAAGCAGTCTTTGTTGTTGAGTCTTTAGATTGTTGGCAAGCTATCTCAGCAAGGTAGGGTAATTTAAGTTCTTCTTTCTTTGGAAGATAGCGTGGCAGGAGTTTTCTCTGTTTTTTGGACTCTGCCTCACTGATTTCTCCATTGTCAGCTTTGTTTTTTAATTTCTCCAATTCTTCCAAATGCTTTCGACTTGTGGCGGGGGAATAAGCAGCATAGGTTTCGAGACAAATCGAAAACTCTTCTTCACTATCTGCATTGAGAATAAGAGTGATGGCTTGTTTTGGTGTTTGAACCGAAAGTGGGTAATGATTTTGTGAAGTATATTTTTGGATATCATCCCATCCCATAGAGAGCATATTATAGAGTTCAATTATCAAAAGAACATAACTTCTTACATACTTTAAATCTATCTCAGTCTTCAGATCTTGTTGATACTGTTCTTTTAAATTAAGGGAAAATTCTCCATAATATTTCTTTAGCAAAGATATCTCAGTATCTGTTAGTTCTTTTTCATTATTGTGAATCTTTAGATTATATCTAAAAGCTACTTCATCAATTTTATTGATGATTTCTTTTTCAAAATAAAATTTCAAATTCTTCTTGGTAAGTCCTTCGCCTTTAGCAAAAAGGTCTAATCCTATTTTTATTGTTTGCCAAGTAGCATAGCTTTTAAATCCCCATACTTTTTGGACTTGGTTTTTTGCTTGACTGAGCAAAGAGTTTGGAGGCAAATCATTAGTAATATCAGCCAAACTATTGATGTCTTGGTTAGGTGAACTATCGTTAATAAATTGTTTTTGTGTCATGGGTCAAAATCTCTTAATACTACTCCTATATTATACAAAAATTTCTAAATTTTTATCTGTGTGGTCTATTTCTTTTGCCTAAAAATTTAATGACATTTACCTTGGAGTAAGGGAGTAAGCTGGTTACAAATAACAATTTTATTAGATCGATCCTGTCAGTACCCTGTTTTGTGGATCGCTGGATCACTATGCCTGGATCAACTTTGTGATCTACTGAAACTAATTAACCGCTTAAGCAGTCAACCAACTAAACGTCCTAAACGTTTAAGTGATTAAGCACTTATTTAACTAATCAACTAACCGTCTAAGCGGATAACCATTATGATTATCACTGTCACCTCTTATAAAGGGGGGGTGGGCAAAACGACCACTGCTATCCATTTAGCCTGTTATCTCCAACAGCAGGGGAGAGACACTTTATTAGTGGATGGAGATCCCAACCGCAGTAGTTTGGCCTGGGAGAAACGGGGGTCATTGCCTATTAAGGTTGTTGATGAACGGTCAGCCCCTAAATACATTCGAGATTACGAAAATATTGTCATTGATACCTCGGCTAGACCGGAAACCGAGGAATTACAAGCTTTAGCAGATGGCTGTGACCTGTTACTCCTTCCTACCACCCCTGATGCTATGGCCATTGATGCCCTTTCTTTAACCGTTAATGCCCTGAAAACGATTGGGGTAAACCATTACAAGGTGTTACTCACCATTATTCCCCCCAAACCCACCAGGGATGGAGAGGAAGCCAGGGAGTTTTTGACAGATGCAGGGATTCCTTTATTTAAAAAAGGTATCCGGCGGTTAATTGTGTTTCAAAGGGCTGCTTTGCAGGGGGTTCCGGTGTATGAAGTATCAGATCGGTCATCTCGGAATGCTTGGAATGATTATGTAGCAGTGGGTAAGGAGTTAATCAATGGCTAAGAATCGGTTTGAGAATTTATCTAAGGCGTTGAAAGGGGAATCTCTACCCGAACAAGTAGAAAATATATCCTCTGACACACAGGTAGAATCATCTTTCCTAAAAAAACGGGGAGGGAAACGCAGCGATCCTAATTTTGTCCAGGTGGGGGTTTATGTTCCCAAGGAGTTACATCTTAAAGTTAAGAAGTTGTTGTTAGATCAACCTGATAAGGATATGTCGGACTTGGTAAGTGAACTTATGGCTGATTGGGTTGAACAACAAGAGGATTGATTAATCTTGAGATAAACGCAAAACTAGACAATCAAATAAGTTAATGTAAAAATTGAATTATTAAGGAGCCTTTATTTTAGCCTATATAATCCATAATTGAGCCTTGTTCTAAACCCGTTAAACGACGATACATTAAGACAGCTTCTGACTCACTTAAACTAGCAACAATATCAACCGCTAACCTCAATTTTTTTTCATTTTCATCTCCTTCTTCTAAGATTTCTGGCAATGAACCATCTTGCAGAAAACGAGAAGGAATTAAATTGTTTTGCTTATTTGTGATTGCTTCTTTATAAATATCAAATAACTTACGAATAATTTTTCTTTGTCCATACTGTTGAGTCGCTAAACGGGGATTGGTAATAACGTATTTCCAAACGATTCTTTGTAATAGTTTAAGTTCAATTTCTTCATAAAAAGCCCGTTGTAAATAGCCATGTTCACCATAACTTTCACCAATAGAAGCCGATTGCAGATATTTTTGGATCAATAAAGAACTATTAGCTCTGACATAAGTAATTTCATTAATGCTTCTAGGGGCATATTCAGGGGGTAAATATGATGCTAGAAAATCTTTTAATCTCTTTTTTTCTTCGGGTTTTTCTAGTTCAAGCTTTAATTGCTCATTATCATTTTTAATACTATTTATCCAATCTTGAATAAAATTATCAAGCACATTAGGAGTCTGCAATAAAATATTCAAAGGAATCAAGCCAGCTAAATAAAAATCTTCAAAATCATGAACACTATAGGTTATATCATCGGCAAATTCCATAACACTTGCTTCTAAACTTTGCTTTCCTGATTGTCTATATTCTTCTTTTGGCCTGACAAACTTAAAAACCTCTTGATCAAGCTTGTAAACGGAAAACTTTCTTCCTTTTTTGGTATTTTTAGGCTTATTGTCTTCATCTATTTCTCGAAACCAAGGATATTTTAAAGTAGCGTCTAACGTCGCCCTAGTAAGATTTAGACCTAAAAAATCGGGTTTATAAGGTTCTAGTTGGGTTAAAATTCGAAAAGTTTGTGCATTCCCTTCAAAACCATCTAATAATCCTGCTTTTCTAGCTACTGTATCTAATTCTTTTTCTGCAATAAGTAGACACACAAAATTAATTACACAGATCAAACAAAATAATATAAACTATAAACTGTAGTTTAAAATCAGAAAGTTTATGCGATTTATTAGAGAATTAAATACAGAAACAAGAAAACTTCTAGA